>DMIY01000148.1 GCA_003457075.1 Desulfotomaculum sp.
GTTTTTAAGGGTCTACCCCGTGCGGGGTGGACCCTTTTTTCGTATCCGAGTTTGTCATAATATCCCAGCGTCTTTCAAATAAAAAAAGCACCCTGTAAAAGGGTGCTTTTTTAGTTCACAGAATCATATATCGTTTAAGCTTTGCTTGACCATAAACCATGCAGATTGCAATATTCACGCACTGTTAATGGGCCCGCTACGTTGGGGAAACAGGCTTCAGGCTTATCTCCGGCAGAGAGATGCTGACGGTAGGCTTTGCCATTGGCAATCAGTTCAATCCATTGTATATAGTGCTTTTCTTCCATAGGATGAGGGACACTGCCTACCTTTACGACGATTCCGTCGCTGGTTTTTTCAATAACCGGGACATGTTTTTCTTTTGCGGCATCTACCGTATTCTCCGTTAAGAGAGCCATGGGCTGATTACAGCATACGAGTTCACCTCCACCGCCATGAAGTACTTCAACGATATTGCCACAAAGGTCACACTTGTAGATTTCCAGTTGCTTTGCCATAAAAATCCTCCCCTTTACGATGGTTTAATAGTTTTCTGCGAGAAGTTCAAAGTGGGCTTGAGGATGGGCGCATGCAGGACATTCCTGAGATGCATCGGTCCCCTCATGAATATACCCGCAATTACGGCAGCGCCATGTCATGGGCTGGCTACGGGAGAAAACCGTCTTGTTTTTAATGTTGGAGAGTAAAGCCCTGTAGCGTTTTTCATGTTGTTTTTCCGCTACCGCTATTGCCATGAACATATTGGCGATATCTTCAAATCCCTCTTCCCGTGCGATTTTTGCAAAACTCGGATACATTACAGTGTGTTCGTGGTTTTCACCGCCGGCTGCTTCTTCCAGGTTTTCTGCAGTAGAACCGATGGTCCCAGCGGGGAAAGCAGCAGTGATCTCTACTTCTCCGCCCTCCAAAAGTTTGAACAGACGCTTGGCGTGTTCTTTTTCCTGATCTGCAGTCTCTTCAAAAATTGCAGAGATTTGCACATAACCTTCTTTTTTTGCTTTGCTGGCAAAGTAGTTATAACGGTTCCGTGCCTGACTTTCACCAGCAAAAGCAGTCAAAATGTTTTTTTCAGTGAGAGAGCCTTTTAAGGACATGCTTTAAATCCTCCTTCTGGGTAAATGACTATATTTTCAACTGTCAGTATAACAAGCACCCCTAATGGTGCAATGGGCCTTCTATTGTCTGAGATAATAAAAAAAGACGCGCCGTCAGGAGGGAAGGCCGGCGCGCCAAAATTTCGCAAGAATTCTTGCCTTCTATGAATAGATTACCAGTAAGGTCATAAATGTGCAAGTCTAAATATATCGAATATTAATAGTCTGGATAAAGGCGTAGAATGAGGCGTTAGAATATATCGTATATGAAAAATAATGAAAAAGGGGTTAGTGCTGAAAGCCCCAACCCCTTCTATTTACTGGAGCCACCCATCGGATTTGAANNGACCTACTGATTACGAATCAGTTGCTCTACCAGCTGAGCTAGGGTGGCGAAACTTTATGAAGGCCTTGTATTTAGCCTAAATCGGGCGGGATGTCAATCTCTTTCGGGGTGCGACGCAGAGAGGAAAAAGCCAGTTTTTGCCAGGGACGGCAACGAAATATGCGCATCTGCGGAAGGGGCAGGTCGTTTTGCACTGTTTTTCAAGGGAATAGGAAATACGAAAGGACTCTCAGGGAGCTTTGCGGACCGCAGATGGACCGCTAAAAGTGTGCTGCCACCTATCTTGAAGTTCTGTATCCGGGCTATCAAAATGTTTTGCCTCAGATGGACATTGAGAGTTGCCCCTGTTGAGTTAGCGAGTTAAAGGTTTCTCCGGGAAGTCAGTTTCTGGTGAATAGCGGGGTGGCGTTTTTCCGCCAGTCGTTTTTGCCATCAGGCCTCTCTGGCAAACTCAAGCTTTTGTTCGCGTTCTGTGAAAATCTGTTTGTTGCGGCCTTCCAGTTTATCTTTTGGGGCAACGTAGCCGAGTGAAAAAGTTACCTTGATGCTAATGCACTCGGTCTTGATGGTTTAGCGATAGCGCTCCAGTTATCCGTTGCTCTGCAAATAAAAGGGCGATGTCATGACGTGGGTCATGCCAGCCAGATGAATGAATTCCTTGAAGTCCTTGGAAATGAACTGAAGACCGTAGTACCATCGGAAACATTTATTCATCATTAATAACAGCCGCTGCCGATAGCGGCATCCTTAGAAGAGATACTCAATCCTTGTTAAGGAGGCTGTCAGCAATGACCAAAACTCATTCTATTGGAAATCGTCTGCTTGTCGCTATTGATGTCGCCAAACGTTACAACGACGTCCTGATCTGTTGGCCGTGCCGAAAAAAAACGCTTCTTCAAGGTTGCCAACACCCGTTAGGATCACTTGACCCTCACACAATTGGCCAAATTGCAAAGTTATGGTTGTGATTACGGCCAGGGCTATTGGTGTGTAAAGCCAATGACAAAATGTCGTGCTACTCACATGCTTCAAAGGTAGTCCAACGCCCTTAAAAAGTTTCCTGCCGATGCCGACGGCCCGGCCTGTTTTTTACTTTGGAAGGTAAAAAACCTGAGGTTTAATCTGTACGGTGCTCTTGGTTTCATGCAGCAATGTCTGCCATTCATTTTTAATACGGGCTCTGATTCCAGGCCAGCCAGTAGTAGCCAAGAGTCTCAAGCAATTCGGTAAACTGGGAAAAATCAACGGGCTTCACCAGATAGCTGTTGGCATGATGATCATACGCCTTGGCTATATCCATTTCGGCCGCCGAGGTGGTTAAAATTACGATGGGGATGCGGGCCAGTTCGGGATCGGACTTCACGGTAGTTAATACTTCAATGCCATCAACCTTGGGCATACGAAGGTCGAGCAGAATCATCCCTGGTCGCGGCGACTTGGCGGGATCGCTGAAACCGTTGCGGCGGTAGAGATAATCAAGGGCTTGTTGACCATCCGTAACATGTTCCAGTCGGTTTGCTATCCGCGAATTCTCCATGTTGCGGCGCACAATCTCTGCATGAGCCGGATCATCCTCGGCCAGTAATATCACTATTGGTTCGCCATTCATGTCTTTTTTCTCCTTGATAATTCAATGCTTCGGGAAGGGTAAATTGAAAAC
>DMIY01000086.1 GCA_003457075.1 Desulfotomaculum sp.
GTAGTGGTTGGATGGGGAGAAGTAAACAGCCGTCCGGTCTACGTGTGGGCGCAGGATGCCACCGTACTGGGAGGGACGGTGGCAGAAATTCATGTGGCAAAAATAGTCAGAGTGATGGAAAAGGCTCTTACCGAAAGAATACCGGTCATAGGAATATATGATTCAGAAGGGTTAAGAATTCCAAATGCAGTGGTAGCCAAAGGTTATTGCAGTTATAGTAAGATGATGAGGTTTCAAACCTTGTCTTCCGGGGTTATTCCCCAGATTTCCCTGATTATGGGTCCCTGTACGGGCGGGCTGGCATTGTCTGCAGCGCTTGCTGATTTTGTTTTGATGGTGAAAAATACAGGCTTTATGCACGTGGCGCCGCTGCCGGCGGAAGTTAACAGGGAGGAATATGGCGGGGCTGAAATGCATGCCGAAGTGAGTGGCTGCTGTGACGTCCTGGCAGCGAACGACGAGGATTGTTTGCAAAAGTGTAAGGAACTGCTTTCGTTCCTGCNNCGTAAACCGCCGCTGGTGAATACCGGCGACTGCCCCGATCGCGCCGGCGAGGAACTGATGAATGTTGTTCCGCCAAATCCGGCCTGGACATACGATATGCGCGAAATCATCCGGTTAGTGGCAGACAACGGATATTATTTTGAAGCAAAAGAACACTACGCTCCAAATATATCAACAGGATTTGTACGTTTTAATGGACAGCCGGCAGGGATAATTGCCAATAACCCGAACTGGATCGGGGGTGTCGAAAATACCAGTAGTTCTGACAAACACGCGCGGTTTACCAGGTTCTGTGACGCTTTTAATCTACCACTGGTTTATTTTGCCGATTGTCCGGGTTTTATACCCAGTATAGAGGAGGAACGGCTGGGTATCTTAAGGCACGGGACGATGGTTATCCACTCCACTTCCGAAGCCACTGTACCCAAAATCAGTATTTTTATCAGAAAGACTTATGGCGGCGCCCAACTAGTCATGCCCGCCAATTGGGTTAAGGCCGACCGGCAGTTAGCCTGGCCCAGCGTGGAGCGGGGATTGATGGGTGCTGAGTCACTGGCTGCCGTTATGTACAAAGGAAGACTGGACAGGGCAAAAAGCCCCGAAGAAAGGGACAAGATATGGCAGGATGCAGTCCGGGAGATGCAGAAGGCGGTAAGCAGGTTTTCTGAAGTGGCCAATGAGGATTACATTGATCCACGTCAAACCAGGGCGGCCATCATTAAATCACTTAAGTTTTTAAGCAGCAAAACCGTAGAACGACCGTTGAGGAAACATGAGAACATTAACCTGTAAGTTGTTTTTTAAGATACTGTGAAGGGAGAACGGAAATGAACAGGAAAAAGATGCTTCAAATGCTCAGTGAAGTTGAGCAGCAGCGGGAAAAATATCGTTTGGGAAGCGGCCCTGAAGAGGTTAAAAAGCAGCATAAGAAAGGGAAACTGACAGCCCGCGAAAGAGTGGAAAGGTTATTCGATCCGGGTACCTTCCACGAGCTTGATTTATGGTCCTTTCCTCTAAGAACCTTCTTTGAGATTGATGAAAGATTCAGTCCCGGGGATGCAGTGGTTATAGGGTATGGAAAAGTTGACGGGCGTACCGTTATGACTTATGCCCATGATTTTACAATCCTGGCCGGAACGCAGTCCACCGTTCAACATGCCAAGGTAACCAAAGTTATTGAAACAGCCATCAAAATGGGGGTCCCTTACGTAGGCATACTTGATAGTGCGGGAATCAGAGTGCAGGATATGATGGGTGAGCCGGGTCCCCGACCCCCGGCAGATGGCTCCGGCCTGCATGGGTCGGGTTCATTTATGTATTCTCCTCCCCTGGCATCGGGAGTGGTTCCCCAGATTGCTCTTATGTTGGGGCCGCAGTTTGCCGGCGCCTCATATTCTCCGATTTTAAAAGATTTTCTGTTTATGCGGCAGGGACCGTCCTATATGGCTCTCGTATCACCTACTGTAATCAAGGAAGTTACTGGCGCAGAGGTTACTTATGAAGAAATTGGGAGCGCAGCGGTACATGCCGAAATCAGCGGGACGTGTGATTTAGTGGTGGAAAGTGACGAGGAGGGCCTGGACAGATGCAGGAAGCTATTAGGTTATCTGCCTTCCAATTGGAAAGAGAAACCTCCTTTTGTTGATCTTGGAGATGATCCAGAACGCAGGGAAGATGAGCTATTAGATGTAGTTCCCCTCGATTCTTCACAGGGGTATGACATGCGTCACTTGATTTCTCTCGTCGTAGACGGCGGTGAATTCTTTGAAATAAAACCTTTTTACGCTCAAAACGTGATTACTGGTTTTGCCCGGCTTGCCGGACAAAGTGTGGGTATTGTGGCCAGCAATCCGGCAGTCTTAAACGGCGCTGTGGACATGAATTCTTCGGACAAAGAAGCCAGGTTTATCAGGTTCTGTGATGCTTTTAATATTCCGCTGGTCTTCCTGGCGGATACTATAGGTTACCTGCCTGACGTAGAGCAGGAACGGGCGGGGATTGAAAGACATGCGGCAAAGGTAATGTACGCCATTTGCGAGGCTACCGTGCCTAAGATTACTGTTTATCTCAGAAACTGTTCGGGAAACGGGGAACTGGCCATGGGCACGGAGCAAATGGGGGTGGACCTGGTTCTGGCCTGGCCTGCTGCGCGAATCGGCATGATCGATCCTGAGTTGGCTGTCAACGCCATTTATGAAAGGGAAATAAAAACGGCAGCAAATCCCGAAGAGATAAAAATGAGTAAGATCGAAGATTTTATAAAAAAGTATAATAATCTATACCATGCGGGAGCACGTGGTTTGTTTCAGGATATAATCGATCCGCGGGAGACCAGGCCCCTTTTAACTAAAGCACTGGGCTGGTTTGCCGGCAAAAAAGAAGAGCGGCCGTGGAGAAAGCACGGTAATATTCCTCTTTAACCAGGAATCAGGAGATGATCTTATTTGCTTTATGAAAGCACGAGGGGTAAAACCCGGCCGGTAAGATCCGCAGAAGCAATTAAAATGGGTATTGCCCCTGACGGGGGCCTGTTCGTGCCGGACAGGCCGGTACGAATAACAGGGGAACAACTGGTTGAAATGGCCGGTATGCCTTATCATCATTTTGCTCGGGCTGTTTTAGAGTTGTTCCTGACTGATTTTTCAGTTGAAGAAATCATGTCCTGCGTCATGCGTGCTTATAATCATGATAAATTTGATGTTCCCTCCATTGCCCCCTTGAAAAAGCTTGATCATGGGTTATATATCCTGGAACTTTGGCATGGTCCGACTTGTGCGTTTAAAGATTTCGCGCTGCAAATATTGCCGCATTTACTGACCAGTGCTGTTGCCAAAACGGGGGGGAGAGAAGAAATCGCCATCCTGGTGGCTACCTCCGGCGATACGGGTAAAGCCGCCCTGGAAGGGTTTAAGGATGTGCCGGGCGCCAGGATAATTGTGTTTTACCCCGCAGAAGGGGTAAGCGAAATACAAAAGCTCCAAATGATTACTCAAGAGGGCGGCAATACTCACGTGGTGGCCGTGCAGGGCAACTTTGACCAGGCCCAGGGCGGGGTAAAAGAAATCTTTGGTGACGAAGATCTAAATGAGGAAATAAGGCGTTGCGGTTACCGCTTTTCCTCGGCGAATTCGATTAACTGGGGCAGGCTTTTACCGCAAATAGTCTACTACTTCTTTGCTTACCTGGATTTATTGACCAGGGGTGAACTGGCGAGTGGGGAGGAAATAAATTTTGTTGTTCCTACTGGAAACTTTGGTAATATCCTGGCCGCCTTTTACGCCCGCCGGATGGGTTTGCCTGTTCAACACCTGATCCTTGCCGCCAATCAAAACAGCGTGCTCACCGATTTTATTCAAACTGGTGTCTATGACCGCAACAGGACTTTTTACAAAACCATTTCGCCGTCAATGGACATACTTATTTCCAGCAACCTGGAGCGGCTGCTCTTCCACCTCGCCGGGGCCGATGCTGTCCGCGAGTGGATGGTGTCACTCGCCGCCGAAAGCCGCTTCCGCGTGGATCGCGACACGTTCGCCGCCATGCGCGACCTGATGAGCGGAGACT
>DMIY01000092.1 GCA_003457075.1 Desulfotomaculum sp.
GGAAAACCTGCTGGACCTAAGCCACAATATTTACCCGTACTGCTGTCACTTACCTTATATTGTTATACATCATTACGACCCTCTTCCATGGAGAACCTTTTTAATGAACAATAAAAAGTCATCTGTTTCCGTACGGTATGCTTTTATAGTAGGGGCAACCTCGTTTATTTTAGCGGTTGCCTTTTTCTGGTTATCAGACATTTTGGCAATTAAATTAAAAAGTTTACTTTTATCGTTTCTTTTTTTAGTTATAATTATACTGATCGGAATTTTAGCCGATATCATAGGTACTTCGGTAACAGTGGCGACCGAGGCGCCTTTTCACGCTAAAGGAGCAAAGAAAATACCCGGGTCACAGGAAGGAATATTTCTTATCCGCAATGCCGACCGGGTGGCAAATATTTGTAATGACGTAATTGGTGATATTGCCGGCACGTTAAGCGGGGCAATGGGTATTGCCCTGGTCTTGCAAATCATAGTTTACTGGTCACAAGGTGATCAACTGCTGGTAAATATGCTGATGACGGGAACCATTGCCGCGGTTACGATCAGCAGTAAGGCCATGGGCAAAAAACTGGCAGTAAGACATGCCAATGAGATCATCTTTTTAGTTGCTAAAGTACTGGCGGCATGGACGCGACTTACGGGTATTCCGGTGGTGAAAAAAACGCGGCGTGCCGGTTCACGGTAGCCTTGAAAAAATCTTGCAAAGGTGTGGAGCACGTTTGGGACAGTTTCTATCAAAGATCAACTCTCCTTGTGATTTGGATTCTCTATCGATACCTCAACTGTATCAACTGGCTGAAGAAATCAGGCAACAGATTATTGAAACGGTTTCTGTCAACGGGGGACACCTGGCTCCCAACCTGGGGGTGGTTGAACTTACCCTGGCTTTGCACAGAGTGTTTAAAACTCCCGGGGATAAGATTATCTGGGACGTAGGGCATCAGTGTTATGTACACAAGCTTTTAACCGGGCGGCGCCAGAAATTTCACACCATAAGGCAGTTTGAGGGGATCAGCGGTTTTCCCTGTCCGGAAGAAAGTGTCCACGATGCTTTTGTTACCGGCCACAGCAGTACATCTATTTCTGCTGCTTTAGGCATGGCCATTTCCCGCGACTTGCAAAAAAAGAACCACGCAGTGGTGGCAGTCATTGGCGATGGAGCAATGACTGCAGGGATGGCTTTTGAAGCCCTCAATCATGCCGGCCATTTAAAGCGTAACCTGATCGTAGTTTTGAACGATAACGAAATGTCTATCGCCCCAAATGTTGGCGCCCTTTCCGGGTATTTAACCCGCCTGCGTACCGAGCCCATGTATTCCCGCGGCAAGGAAGAAATCGAACAGTTGTTGCGAAAAATACCCACCGTGGGGCCAAAGGTGGTCAAGGTAGTGGAGCGGATTAAAGATTCCTTGAAATACCTGATGATGCCCGGTATGTTTTTTGAGGAACTTGGTTTTGTTTACCTGGGGCCTATCGAGGGTCATGATATTCAGGCCATGATCAAGGTTTTGCAACAGGCCAGGGCCAGCCGCGGGCCGGTGCTGGCGCATGTAATCACCCGCAAGGGCAAGGGCTACCCCCCAGCCGAGGCTAAAGCTGATAAGTTTCATGGTATTGGCCCCTTCTCAGTTGAAACAGGCAAAACCGACTCGAAAGGTTTTCCTCCTACCTATACCGAAGTTTTCGGACAAACATTAGTCCAACTGGCCCGTGAAGATAAACGGGTAGTAGCCATTACCGCGGCTATGGCCTTGGGAACAGGCCTGGCAGAGTTCGCCAGACTTTTTCCTGAAAGATTTTTTGACGTAGGAATTGCCGAGCAGCATGCTGTCACCCTGGGGGCAGGCCTGGCAGCAGGCGGCTTTAAACCAGTAATTGCTATTTATTCCACCTTTTTGCAAAGGGCGTATGATCAGGTGCTTCATGACGTCTGTTTGCAAAAACTGCCGGTCACCCTGGCCATAGACAGGGGAGGACTGGTTGGCGATGACGGGCCTACCCATCATGGAATGTTTGATTATGCTTACCTGCGGCCAATGCCCGGGATGATGGTAATGGCCCCGAAGGATGAGGATGAACTTCGCCATATGCTGAAAACCGCAATTTCTTATGACGGACCGGCGGCAATTCGCTACCCGCGAGGCGCAGGTCTTGGCTGTTCACTGGAAGGAGAACCCCGTGAACTGCCGCCCGGCCAGGCAGAGGTTTTACGTGAAGGCAGTGACGTGGGATTAATTGCGGCAGGCAGTATGGTAAAGGTGGCGCGCGACGCGGCGGACGTTTTGGAAGAACAGGGTATAAATGCTGCGGTAATTAATGCCCGTTTTATTAAGCCTCTGGATGAAAAATGTATTGCCCGCTACGCTGCAAAGACCAGGCTGCTGGTTACACTGGAGGAGCATGTCCTGCAGGGTGGATTTGGCAGTGCAGTGTTGGAGACGCTCAACTTGCTTGGATTATCTAACATTAGAGTGGTGCGGCTGGGTATCGGCGATACCTTTGTGGAACACGGCAATCGCGATATGCTCCTTGTTAAGCATGGATTAACGGTGGATCATATAGTTGAAGTCGTACATTCTCATCTGGGTGTGCGCAGGGTGGACAAAAAGCTGCAGAAGCTAAAAGCCCGGTAACAGGAGGCAAATAACTTGGTGCGCTCTAAAGTAAGGCTGGACGCGCTGCTGGTAACAAAGGGACTGTGTGAAAGCAGGGAAAAAGCAAGGGCCTGTGTAATGTCCGGCCAGGTGCTGGTGGAAGGGCGCCGGGCAGATAAAGCAGGTTTGTTTGTGAACTTATTGGCAGAAATAGAGGTTTCGGGACAGTTGCCATACGTAGGTCGAGGAGGTTTAAAGCTGGAAAAGGCTTTACGCAGTTTCAACCTGGACTTAACCGGCAGGGTTGTTTTAGACGTTGGATCCTCTACGGGAGGATTTACCGACTGCGCCTTACAACACGGGGCCCGTCTGGTATACGCCGTGGATGTCGGCTATGGCCAACTGGCCTGGAAGCTTAGATGCGATCCCCGGGTTATTGTTTTAGAACGTACGAACATTCGCTATCTTTCAAAAGAAGCCCTGACCATCCTGCCTGATTTTGCTGTAATAGATGTTTCTTTTATTTCCCTGTCCAGGGTACTGCCTGAAATAACCGGGCTGACCACACCGGAGGCTAAAGGGGTAGCTTTAATCAAACCACAGTTTGAAGCCGGCCGGGAGAAAGTGGGGAAAAAAGGTGTGGTAAGAGACCCTGGCGTTCACCGGGAAGTTATTTCCAGGGTCTGTGGTGTTATTGAAGATTCAGGCTGGGGAGGAGTAAGGGGACTGGACTTTTCTCCTTTGAAAGGCCCGCAGGGAAATATTGAGTACCTGGTTTACTTTGACCGGCAGTTGCCGTCCAACCCTGATCAGGAAAAGCATATTGAGGAAGTGGTCGGGCAGGCTTTTACCTCCCTCGGTAAATAAGATTTAACCACAGAGTACACCGAGAACACAGAGCATAATATTAAATGTGCCAGTTAGTATCAAAGTAGTCTTAAACGCAGAATTCAGAACTCAGAATACCCAAATTATTGAGGTGAATGAATGAAAACCATCGGCCTGGTAGTAAACATAGAGAAAAAAAAGATCGGCGAACTGGTGCGGCAAACCATAAGCTGGCTGGAATCCCATAACTGCCGGCCGGCGCTGGCGGAAGTTACCGCCCAGGCGCTGGGATTACCTGAATTCAGCTGGGATCAACAGAAGTTGGTTACAAATACGGATTACCTGGTAGTTCTGGGAGGGGATGGAACTTTACTAAGCATAGCAAGGCAGGCCGCTCCCGGTGGTGTACCCATACTGGGCGTCAACATGGGTCACCTGGGATTTTTAACGGAGGTTGATGTATCGGAACTGTTTTCTGCCCTTGAGAGACTTATTAAAGGCGAGTACATGATCGAGGAACGGATGATGCTGGAAGCCGGAGTATACCGCCAGAATTTGCTGGTAGAGCAGTCTATAGCTTTAAACGATGTAGTGATTACTAAAGGCGCTCTGGCACGTCTTATATTCTTAGAAACCTACGTCGATCAAGAATATGTCACCACCTACCCGGCGGATGGTTTGATTGTAGCCACTCCCACCGGGTCAACAGCTTATTCCTTATCTGCCGGCGGCCCGCTGGTCACACCCAAAATGGAGTTAATGCTGGTTACGCCTATCTGTCCCCATTCCTTGTGGGCCAGGCCGTTGGTGATCGGGGCAGACAGCCAGGTAAAAGTTGAAGTTCTTTCCGGGCAGGGTGAGATTATGTTGACTATGGATGGCCAATATGGTTTTAAACTACAACCAAAAGACAACGTAATAGTAAACAAGGCGCCCTTTTGGGCAAAATTCATCTGTCTTCAAGAGCGGAGCTTTTTTTATTTGCTGCGACAGAAACTGAACGAAGGGGAACGCAATAATACCAGGATGTAAAGAAGCAGGTGGAAAAAGGTGAAGATTCAGCGGCAAAAAAAAATAATAGAGATCATTTCGCAAAAACAAATCCAGACTCAAATCGAAATGGCTGCCGCTTTGCATTCCGCCGGTTTCAAAGTAACCCAGGCCACAGTTTCCCGGGATATAAAGGAACTCAACCTGATCAAGGCGCCGGCGGGAAAAAACACAGTACGATATACTTTGCCGGAAACTCTTACGCTGGCGCAAAGCGATAACCGGTTAAAACGCTTATTTAAGGATTCTGTAATTAGTATTGACTACAGCGAAAATCTTATTGTTATCAAGACCCTGCCCGGTGAGGCCCAGGGAGTAGCTTCGGCGGTGGACCGGGCGGGCTGGCCGGAGATTATCGGTACAGTAGCCGGAGACGATACTATCTTGGCGATTGTTAAACCTAAAAGATATTTACCTATACTTTTAAAACGTTTTAATCAGTTGATCAAGGGGTGAAGAACCTTGTTGGTTTCCCTGGAGATAAAAGATTTTGGTCTTGTAGATTGGGTGAGCATGGAGTTTTCTTGCGGCATAAATGTTCTCACGGGAGAAACCGGGGCGGGAAAATCAATTAT
>DMIY01000071.1 GCA_003457075.1 Desulfotomaculum sp.
GGATGACACTGCACACCCAGGGCAAAGGCAGCACAGGCGCTTTCTATGGCTTCAATAATACCGTCAGGTGAACGGGCAGAAACAACAAAACCGGGAGCCATGTCACGTACCGCCTGATGATGAAAACTGTTTACCCTGATCACCCCAGTCTGTAAAACATTTTCCAGAAGCGTACCTGCTTCCACCTGAATGTTATGAGTAGGCGCCCACGCGGGAGCAATCTGGTGATGCTTGAGGCACCCAGGCAATTGGGTAATGAGATCCTGGTAAATGTTTCCCCCGGCAGCTATGTTTAATACCTGGATTCCCCGGCAAATACCCAAGACCGGCAATCCGGCATTTAAAGCCAGCCTGGTAAATTCTATTTCAAAAGCGTCCCTGACAGGAGTAATCTCGCCACAACCAGGCAGCATATCTTCGCCAAAATAGACTGGATCTACATCTTTGCCCCCGGAAAGAAGCAACCCGTCCAGCAGGCCCAGAAGCTTTTGTATTTCTTGCTTCTCATAATCCACAAGCAATACCGGCAGTCCCCCGGCGGCTTTCACAGCGCCGGCATAAGAAGAGTTTAAGTAATGTTTTTCGTTTTCATTGTCCCAACTGCAGGTAATGCCAATCACTGCCGGCATTAACCACACTCCTCCTCCAAATCGTCCCTGGCGGCGCCAGGGCCCCTGCCGATAGCTACTTTACCGGTACGTACTATTTCCACAATACCATGATCCTCTAATACCGTACAGAGGGCATTTATTTTTTCTTCGTCACCGGTCAGTTCAATAACCACCGTTTCCTTGTTTATGTCTACAATGTTGGCCCGAAAGATCTCTACTATGTCCACAATATCCGAGCGACGCGCAGCATCCGCCTTTACCTTGATCAGAGCCAACTCACGCTCAATGGAGTCTATACTGTAAAGTTCCTGGATCTTAACCACATCTACCAGCTTGGAAAGCTGCTTGACTATCTGATCCAGTTCCCGGTCGTCCCCTTTAACCACAATCGTAATGCGGGTAATATCCGGCTCCTCCGTATAACCAGCAGCAATGCTCTCAATATTGTAGACCCGCCTGCTTAAAAGCCCGGAAATCCGTGCCAGCACACCCGGCTTATTCAGGGCCAAAACCGCCAGAGTATGTTTCATGTTTACTCTCCTTCCTAAAATTTCATGCCGGTACACATCACATTGTCGCCAGTTATCTCACGGCAACAGGCAAATCCTTAATAGAACAATTATAACAAATAAGCAGGGTCAAAATCCACATCAAAAGGATTTAAAAAGGCAACCCCTTCTATGTTTCTTCCGGAAGTAAAATCCTCACTTAAAATAACAGGAATCTGGTTAAGCCTGGCTGTGGCCCAAACCTGTGCGTCCCAATAGGAAAACTGGTATTCCCGGACGCCGCGCACTGCTTCCAGCACAATAAAACCGGTTAGATCCAAAATTGGCCAGGAACGAAGATAGTTTTCAACACTTCTTTGAGCCGCAGCAAAATCAAGCGGCATGGCAATCTTACGCGTAACGGTAACCACGAATTCGGCCAATATCTGCACACTAAGCGCACCTTTGCCGGATCCTGACAGTTCATCGAGAATTTCAAAAGCCTTCTCCTGTTTAAGCAAATCCGCATTATCGTACGCATAAACCAGAACATTGGTATCCACTAAAAACTTAGCGGTCATAAAGCTCTTCCCGCCGCCAGTTTCTCCTTGCCACCTTTTGCGCCGGCTTCATTCTGCCGGTGATAAATTTTTTTTCTTCCTCCCATGCCGTCCGGTCCAGCCGAAGGCCAGGCCCGGCCTTTAAATGCGCCTCAATAGCGCGCCGCACCAATTCTGCTTCCGTAACTCCCAACGATCTCGCTTTCTTCTTTAATAACACATCCTGGTAGGATTCGATATATACTTGCTTACGAATCATTTCTTCACCTGCCTAATTCCGGTTTATATACATCATTATATACATCATATTTCCCTCCTGTCAACGTGTGTTTCTCACCCAACCCTAAAATATCCTCATGCTTAACCTGTTAAAACTATTTACCCGGGGGATGCCAGGTGTTATAATCAAAAATAAGTGAGAACTACGGAGGTCAGATGCTCCGGCAGGACAGGAAACCATTAGCCAAAAAAAGGTGGAATATTTTATGCATAAAACACTCAATATGCCCATCATTGACTTTCATACCCACATTATGACCGACAAGCGGACAGCCAGCGGGATGCGGTGGTTGCAAAAGATTAAAGACACAGATACAAGCGGGAGTTTCATTGATACAGATGCAGATCTCAATCTGACATCAGAAAAAGCTCAACAGATGTTAGTAGATACCGGAGTAGATTACTATTTCAATATGTTTTTCCCTATCTTTGAAGGTACTACGGCAGAAGTTAACCGCTGGAACTACGAACTATCCCTTAAAGACCCGCGCTGTGTTCCATTTGTTTCCCTGCTGCCCGGAGATGATAACAAAAGAAGGATTCTCGACCAGGCTTTTCAAGAATATAAATGCCTGGGCTTAAAGCTGCATCCTTACCCGCAAAGGATTTCAGCGGCAGATCCCAGGCTTTACGAGGTTTATGACTACCTGCAGGAAGCCGGCCGGCCGGCGCTTATTCATACAGGTTACGAAGATATATATAAAACAGAGTGTAATCAAGAAGAACTAAGAAAAATATTAAAAATGTTCCCCCGCTTGATAATGGTTATTCCGCATCTTTGTTATCCAGACGTGGATAATGCCTTCAATTTCTTAGAAGAGCACCCGCAAATTTACCTGGATGCCACAAACGCGCTCTGGAATTTCAAAACTATCCCACCTAAAGAAATCTGGTGGGAGAAGCTTGAACTATATAGTGAACGAATTGTCTTTGGAACAGATTTTACGATGGGTATGGCCTTTCCCAATCGTATTTATGAACATTTTGCCCAAATACCGTTAAGTAAAAAAGCTAAAAAAAACCTGCTTTTCAGAACAGCAGCAAAAATGGCCGGCAAATGCGGGCGGAGGCAGGCCTTTAAGTATGTGGTAAAATCACCAGGGAATTCAGAAGTCAGAATTCGCAGAGCCAGAAGAAACAGCAATCAGCAAAAAATAAGACAATCAATACTTAATAT
>DMIY01000004.1 GCA_003457075.1 Desulfotomaculum sp.
GAGGCCGCGGGTTCAATTCCCGCCAGCTCCACCATATAAATCAAGGGTTACAGGGATACTGCAAAAGAATTAATTTACTGCAATCAGAGAAGCTTTTATTGTCTAGTTGTTCATTCCTGGTATATTGTGCCAGGTGTTTTTTGTAATTAGGGGGGGAGGTTTATGCAGCGTAGGTTTAAAGTAGTATTGGATTGGAATGAAGATGGGGGAGGATATACTGTTAGTGTACCAGCCTTACCTGGCTGTGTTACCCAGGGTGATACCATAGAAGAAGCATTAGAGAGAGCTCAAGAGGCCATAGAAGGCTTTCTTGAAGCGTTAAAAATTATAGGTGAGCCGATTCCCGAGAGTGATGTTGAAATTGCCGAAGTACAGGTAAACGTCTCATGACCAGACTGCCCAGGGTAACTGCTAAAGAAGTCTTCAACGCCTTAGCAAGAAATGGCTTTGAAATTATCAGAACCAGTGGCAGCCATCACTTTTTGCACCGTCCGGGAAGTGGCATCGTTACAGTCTCAATCCACTCAGGTGAAATTATTAAGCCTAAAACACTAAAGTCCATCTTAAAACAAGCAGGTCTTACAGTTGATGAGTTGATTAATTGGCTTTAAAAACTGATGTGTTTGAAAAAGCTGGGTAGTGCGGTGGCCCAGTTTTTTTAATGGCTTCATTGGGAGTAGAAACGCATTTGAAAGCAGATTGTTTTTATGGTAACATCTCACCTGTTTATTGATTTTGCTTTAAAATTTCCAACCTTCAACCTGCAATTCCACAATGGAGGGATGAATTTTTTTGAAGAATCGATACGATCACCGGGAAGTGGAAGAAAAGTGGCGATCCCGCTGGGCGGAACAGAAACTTTACGCTGTTGAAGATTTTAGCGATCGTCCTGAATATTATTGTTTGGAAATGTTTCCCTACCCGTCGGGCAAATTGCACATGGGTCATGTACGAAACTACTCCATTGGTGATGTAGTGGCCCGTTTTAAAACCATGCAGGGATACAATGTTCTGCATCCCATGGGCTGGGATGCCTTCGGCCTGCCGGCGGAAAACGCAGCCATCAAGCACGGCAACATTCACCCGGCGGATTGGACCAGGGATAATATAAATACCATGCGTATCCAGTTAAAACAACTGGGTCTCAGCTACGACTGGCGCCGGGAAGTAGCCACCTGCCACCCCGGCTACTACAAGTGGACGCAGTGGCTTTTTCTGCAATTGTATCACCGCGGTCTTGCCTATAGAAAAAAAGCTGCTGTTAACTGGTGTCCTTCCTGTGCTACGGTGTTGGCTAATGAGCAGGTTGCCGGAGAAGGTATTTGTGAACGTTGTAAAACAGAGGTGGAAAAGCGGGAACTAAAACAGTGGTTCTTTAGGATTACCGACTATGCGCGGCGGTTGTTGGATGACTTAAGCCTGCTGGAAGGTTGGCCGGAGAAGGTTAAGATCATGCAGGAAAACTGGATCGGGCGCAGCGAGGGGGCTGAAATCAGGTTTCCAGTAGAAGGTATGGAAGAAGAAATAACGGTTTTTACTACCCGTCCAGATACCGTCTTTGGTGTTACTTACATGGTGCTGGCCCCCGAGCATCCGCTGGTGGAAAAGTTGATTGCAGGCAAGGAGCAGGCTGAAAAAGTGCGGTTTTTTGTTCGTCAGGTAAACCGGTTAAGCGAGATTGTCCGTACGGCGGTTGATACGGAGAAAGAAGGCCTGTTTACGGGCGCCTGTTGTATAAACCCGTTAAATGGAGACCGGATACCCATTCTGGTAGCCAATTATGTATTGCTGGAGTATGGTACGGGGGCCGTTATGGGTGTTCCAGCCCATGATCAGCGTGACTTTGAATTTGCCCGCAAGTACGGGCTGCCTGTCCGGGTGGTTATCCAGCCGCCTGGTATGGAACTGGATTTTGATACAATGAGCGAGGCTTATGAGGATGAAGGAATTATGGTTAATTCCGGTGTCTTCAACGGCCTGGCGGGTAAAGAAGGGATAAAAGCGGTCACAAGGTATTTGGGGGAAAAAGATCTGGGTGGCAGCCGGGTAAGCTATCGCCTCCGCGACTGGCTTATTTCCAGGCAACGTTACTGGGGAGCTCCCATTCCGGTTATTTATTGCGCTCAGTGTGGTACAGTGCCTGTGCCGGAAGATGATCTGCCGGTGCTGCTTCCCCGTGAAGTGGCCTTTAAACCAACAGGGCAGTCTCCCTTAGCTGAGTGCCCGGAATTTCTGCATACTGTTTGTCCTTCCTGCAACGGCCCGGCCCGCCGGGAAACGGATACTATGGATACTTTCATGTGTTCATCGTGGTACTATTATCGTTACACCAGCCCGCGGATCGAGACGGCTCCCTGGGATAAGGCCAGGGTGGACAGGTGGCTGCCGGTCGATCAGTATATTGGCGGTGTAGAGCATGCCATCATGCACCTCTTGTACTCGCGCTTTTTTACCAAGGTGCTTTATGATCTGGAGTTAGTCAGCGTCGTAGAGCCTTTTACTAATTTGCTTACCCAAGGCATGGTATTAAAAGAAGGGGCTAAAATGTCTAAATCCAGGGGAAATATCGTCAGCCCCGGGGAACTTATACAAACTTATGGCGCTGATACAGCGCGGCTGTTTATCCTTTTTGCCGCCCCGCCTGAAAGAGACCTGGAGTGGAGCGACCAGGGAGTAGAAGGCTGCTACCGTTTTTTAAACCGCCTGTGGCGCCTGGTGGCGCCCTTAACGGGAAGTTTGTTGAACGTTCCGGCAAAGCCGCCGGCGGGCAAGCTCTTAGAGGTAGACAGGCAGATGCGCCACTTGACACATCAGACAATTAAAAAAGTTACGGAAGATATAGCCACCAGGCTTAATTTTAACACTGCCGTCAGCGCTATTATGGAACTGGTGAACGGCCTTTATCAATATAAAGAAGTTGCCGAAACTGGCCGCAGTCCTGTTGTGCTGCGGGAGGCGGTAGAAAGTTTATTGCTCCTGTTGGCCCCTTTTGCCCCTTTTATCACTGAGCAACTGTGGGAAGCAATTGGCCACCGGGGAAGCATTCACAGGCAAAGCTGGCCTGTTTACGACCCACAGGCACTGGAGGAGGAAGAGATTGAAATTGTAGTTCAGATCAATGGCCGGGTGCGGGAGAAGATGGTAGTAAGTTCAGGTATTTCAGCGGAAGAGATGGTGGAACAAGTTTTAGCCCAGCCCCGTGTACAGCAATTGACGGCGGAAAAAAGGATTATGAAGGTAATTCCTGTACCGGGGAAGTTAGTGAACATTGTGTTGAAATAAGAGGCAATGAAAGGGATCGCTAATAAAAAGCAACCGGCTGCCTTTATAGCAGCCGGTTGCTTGCGGTTACCCCTTAAGTTTAAAGGTTTCGCATTTGGTCTGGGGTGAGGTATTTGCTCTGCCTACCCCGTTTCTGTCCACTTGAATCATTGAAGCGTGACAGGCTACATCTTTATTGAAGTGGCATTCGGTAACGCTGCATTTGATATCGGGCACTTTCTTCACCTCCTAAAGGGATATTTTACCCGACGGGCAGCAATTCTATGAGTCAAGACATAATAAATTGACATTTATTAATCCTCTCCTGTATAATTTGGTGAATGTCCAGATTTTCTTAAACATTTTTTAAGCATTTCCATGTATGGTTTCTATGGATGTGAATTTTTTTAAAGATATCATAGAGAAGGGGTGTGTTAAATGTCCAGACCGCCAAAATTCCGCCGCGTGGAATTCTTGCCACGGTTTACTTATTTTAAGCCGTCAGGTGTGCCCTTACGAGAATTGGAGGAAGTAGAACTTACTGTGGAAGGACTGGAGGCAATCAGGTTAAAGGATCTCAACGGTCTGGAGCAGGAGGTCTGTGCCGAGAAGATGGGGGTGTCCCGCCCTACCTATCACCGCATTTTAACCTCGGCCCGGTCCAGGATTGCCGAGGCCTTGGTGGATGGAAAGGCCATCCGGGTAGAAGGTGGCAACTTCAAGGTAGTGATGCGGCAATTCCGCTGTATTAAGTGTGCGCATGAGTGGGAATTGCCCTGTGGCCGGTGTTGCCGGGGAAAGTTGCTGTGTCCGGAATGTGCGGGCACAGAAGTTTACAGGATTGATCAGCAGGAAGATCCATTACCCTGTCACCGCAGGCTGCCTGCCACTTAAGAATTTCCGGTAGAGTACCCTATGATTTCCCATTCCTCCACACAAGTCGGGAAAACAGTATGTTGTTTAGCCTATTTTATAAACTCTGTGTTCTCTGGGGTTGAATTTAAAGGGGTATAAAGCTTTTTATGGAAGTCCGTAATCTTCAGTTAAAAAATAAAGTTGCAGCCTTAGCGGAAATTGCCGGAATCGGAGCGGATCAGGCCGGCTGTCGTTTAATGGCGCCTAAAGGGGTTTACCGTGTATTGAAGGTAACTGGACTTACTCCTGTGCAGGCCAATATTCTCAAGCAGGAGATGCTGGCCAAAGGTGCGGAGGCAGCCGTGGCCAGGGGTGTAATTAACGGCAGTATCCAACAAACCAGTGTTTTGCTGATGGGGACTTTAAAGCAATACGATGCCCTGCTGGCCAAGCTTGAAATGCAGTGCTTCGGGTTGCCTATGCTGGCCGGACAGATTAAAGAGGTATTGCAAAACCTGGAGGGCTGTATTCCTTATTGTCTGTACTGCAGGGGTAAGGAACTGGTTCTTGGTGAACGTACGCTGGTGATGGGCATCTTGAATGTTACTCCGGATTCTTTTTCTGACGGGGGTTTGTTTTTTGATCCTGGAAAAGCGGTGGAGCAGGCCTTGCAAATGGTGGAGGAAGGTGCAGATATCATTGACCTGGGTGGGGAATCCACCCGGCCGGGATATGTTCCGGTAAAACCGGAAGAGGAATTGAAAAGGGTTATACCTGTACTGGAAAAAATAATAGAGAAGGTTCCCGTGCCAGTTTCAATAGATACCAGCAAGGCAGAAGTAGCGCGGCAGGCACTGGAGGCAGGCGCCTGCATTGTTAACGATCAGTGGGCATTCCGCGCCGACCTCCGGATGCCGGAGATTATGGCTCGTTACGGGGCAGCAGTTATCTTTATGCATAATCAACGGGGGACGAAGTATAAAGACATGATGGGAGAAATGATTCACTATTTCCGGGAAAGCATGGCTGTTGCTGAACAGGCCGGCATAGAGCGGGGGAAGATTATCATTGACCCCGGTATTGGTTTCGGTAAAACCGTAGAACAGAATCTGGAAACAATGCGCCGGCTGCCGGAACTGGCGTGCCTGGGCCTGCCGGTTTTAGTGGGAACCTCACGCAAGTCCATGATCGGGAAAACCCTGGATCTGCCTATAGACCAGCGTCTGGAAGGCACGGCGGCGACCGTGGCCCTTTCCATTGCCGGTGGCGCAGACGTTGTACGTGTGCATGATGTAAAGGAAATGGCGCGCGTGGTCAAGATGACTGATGCTATAGTCAGGCGACATTTTACGAATGTTTAATTGTAAATCGAAGAATTGCAATTTTTATTTTGCAATTTGTTGGAGGGGACGATAACGGATCGGGTTATCTTAAAGGGAATGCAGTTTTATGGTCATCACGGCGTATTGCCCCAGGAAAGAGAATTAGGCTGGCATTTTGAAGTAGATGTAGAAATGGGCCTTGACCTGGAAAGGGCCGGGCGGGAAGATGACATTTCTTTTACGGTGGACTATGCCGAGGTTTTTAAAGTTGTGGAAAAGCTGGCGACCGGTTCTTCTTATCACCTTTTGGAAGCAGTTGCCGAAGCAGTTGCCCGGGGTATTTTGGAATGTTTTCCGGTAAAAGAAGTATCGATCAGGGTAAAAAAGACTGCTGCTCCGTTTAAAGGCGCTTACAGATACATGGCTGTGGAAATCAGAAGGCAACGTTCTTCGAGCGTTGAATTGTAAATTAAAGATTGCAAACTGGAAATTTCAAGTTTGGATACCTCAACAGTGGAGTGTATACAGTATATATGAAAACAACCAGCTTTTCAGTTGCTTGTTTTCATGCTATTATTTATGTCAGGTTGGAGTGAAGTTTTATTTTTTTTGAAGGGATGAATCAAACAATGAGTGGGAGGAAAATTTTTGTTGTGGACACTACCCTGCGGGATGGTGAACAGACCGCCGGCGTTGTTTTCGCCAACCGGGAAAAAGTAAGAATTGCTAAGTTTCTGGATGAAATAGGCGTGCACCAGATTGAAGCCGGGGTGCCTGTAATGGGTGGTGACGAAAAAGAAGCCATTACGCAGATCTGTAAAGTGGGATTAAAAGCCAGCATCATGGGTTGGAACCGGCCGGTAATTAGTGACATCGAAGCTTCTTTAGAATGTGGCGTGGATGCAGTGGCTATTTCCATTTCCACTTCCGATATTCATATCAAGCACAAGCTGAAGACGAGCCGGGAACGGGTGATGGAACAGATGGTCAAGGCAGTGGAATTTGCCAAAAAACACGGTTTATATGTATCGGCAAACGCTGAAGATGCCTCCCGTACGGAGATGGATTTTCTTCTCCAGTTCACCCGGACAGTTAAGGAGGCCGGTGCAGACCGCCTGCGTTATTGCGATACGGTCGGCATTCTGGACCCTTTTACTACTTATGAGCGTATAAAAACTATCCTGGAGAATGTGGATATTGATGTGGAAATGCATACTCACGATGACTTTGGCATGGCCACGGCGAACACCCTGGCCGGGGTAAAGGCAGGCGCCAACCACGTGGGGGTTACCGTTATCGGCCTGGGCGAGCGGGCGGGTAATGCCGCACTGGAAGAAGTGGTAATGTCGCTAAAGCATCTTTGGGGCATGGATTTGTGTTTTAAAACGGAGATATTTCGTGAAGTGGCAGAGTACGTTTCCCGTGCTTCAGGCAGGGAACTGCCTGCCTGGAAGTCCATCGTGGGTTCTAACATGTTTACTCACGAGTCGGGTATTCATGCTGATGGGGCCTTGAAGAACCCTAAAACCTATGAGGCATTTCACCCGGAAGAGGTGGGCTTAGAGCGCCAGATTGTGATTGGTAAACATTCCGGTACGGCGGCCTTAAAATCCAAGTTTGCCGAGTACGGAATTCACTTAAGCGAATTTAAGGCCCAGGAAATGCTGGTCAAGATACGTTCTTACTGTGTTTCTTTAAAACGCCCTTTGTTTGACAAGGAGTTGATGTATATTTACGAAAACTATTTTGGAGAGTAGGGGATTGAGTTGGGCCAGACAATCATTGAAAAAATCCTTTCTACACATAGCAGCAGCCCTGTTTATGCCAATGATATTGTGGTGGCGGGGATAGATTTTATTATGGGCCAGGACGGAACATCACCCCTGGCCATTAAATCTTTCCAGGAGTTTGGGGGAGAGAAAATCTTTGACCCCGCCAAAGTGGCGCTTGTAATTGACCATAATGCTCCCAGTCCCCTTGAGGGGGTTTCTGCCCTGCATAAAATGATGAGGGATTTCGCCCGGGAAAAAGGCATCCGGCTTTATGATGTTGGAGAAGGGGTCTGCCATCAGTTGGTGCCGGAAAGCGGTTACGTTGGGCCGGGTTCACTGGTCATTGGAGCAGATTCTCATACCTGTACGTATGGCGCCTTGAATGCATTTTCCACCGGCGTGGGCTCAACTGACCTTGCAGCTGCGCTTATTTCCGGGCAGATGTGGTTTAAGGCGCCCGAAACGTTAAAATTTATCTGTCACGGACAGTTGCCGCCAGGTGTGTATGCCAAAGACCTGATCCTATTTCTTATCGGTCAGGTTACTGCCGATGGGGCAACCTATATGGCTGTGGAGTTTACGGGCCAGGCAATATCGGCGCTTTCTCAGGAAGCGCGCTTCACCATAACGAACATGGCCGTTGAAATGGGAGCCAAGGCAGGGCTGATGACTGCGGATGAAAGGACATTTGCCTGGTTAAGTGCTTTTACCAGCCACCGGTTTACCCCGGTAAATCCCGACCTCGATGCGGTTTACGCCAGCTTGGAAGAATACGACGCCGGTAAACTGGAACCGCAGGTGGCCAGGCCGCACAGCGTGGACAATGTGTGTCCTGTGGATGAGGTGGCCGGTACTCCCGTCAACCAGGCTGTTATTGGTACCTGTACCAACGGCCGCCTGGAGGATTTGCGTATTGCCGCCGAGATCTTAAACGGCCGCAAGCGCCATGAAGATGTGCGCCTGATTGTGGTTCCTGCTTCCCGTCGCGTCTTGCTGGAAGCGCTGCGGGAAGGGATCGTGGAGACGCTTGTAAAAAGCGGGGCTGCTTTTGTGACCCCCGGCTGCGGGCCTTGTGTGGGTACGCATAATGGCGTGCCTTCCGACGGGGAAGTGGTTATCTCTACTGCCAACCGCAACTTTAAGGGGCGGATGGGTAATGCAAAGGCCTTTATCTACCTGGCGTCACCGGCTACCGTGGCGGCTTCTGCCTTAACCGGCCGGATTACAGACCCCAGAGAATTTTTAAAGTAGGTGATAGTGGTGTATTTTCAGGGCAAGGCTCACAAATTTGGCAGCGATATAAACACCGATTATATCATTTCGGGAAAATACAAGTTCAAGACTTTGGACATGGCTGAGCTTGCCGGTCACATACTGGAGGACCTGGATCCTGAGTTCAGCAGCAAAATAAAACCGGGAGATTTTATTGTAGCCGGTACGAATTTTGGCTGCGGTTCTTCACGGGAGCAGGC
>DMIY01000026.1 GCA_003457075.1 Desulfotomaculum sp.
GGTATTGAGACTAAAAGCATAAGCAGTTTTAAATGAACAACTGAAGGCAACCTGCTTGCTTTTTACAGTAAATAAAATTACTTATCAAATAATTGAGCGCATATTTTTAAAAGTAAGTTGTTACAGATAAGACAAATAAGCTTTTGGGGAGGAAAAGGTTAATTGAGCGATTCCAGACCGGTTGGCCTGTTTGATTCAGGAATAGGGGGGCTTACTGTGTCCCGTGAAGTATTTCGCCTGCTGCCAAATGAAGCTACCGTTTATTTTGGAGATACCGCTCATGTTCCTTATGGTTCCCGCCGGGCGGAGGAACTAATAGGTTTTGCTGATCAGATTATTGCCTTCCTGATCTTATGCAACGTAAAGTATATTATCTTTGCCTGTAATACCAATTCGTCACTATCTTTACCGGTTATGCGCAGGCGATATGCTGTGCCGATGATGGGTCTGGTAGAACCAGGCGCCCGGCTGGCAGTGGAGTTGAGCGCTAATCACCGTGTAGGCGTTATTGCCACAGAGGCTACGGTAAAAAGCGGCGCTTACCAGCGTGCCGTCAGATCATTAAATCCCGGCATAACTGTTTTTGCCCAGCCGGCCCCGCGTCTGGTACCGCTTGTGGAGGCCGGCATGTCGGAAACCAGGGAAGCCTGTGAATCTGTGAGTGAATATGTGCAACCGCTGAAATCTGCAGGTATCGATACGTTAATTCTGGGATGTACGCATTACCCTTTTCTGGTTTCTTGTTTTCAAAAATGCCTTGGTCCGGAGGTGAAACTGGTTGATCCCGCTGCTGCAACAGTGCTGGCAGCCCGGGATGAGATAGAGCGGCTGGGTCTTTTGAATAACCTGGATGGCACACCCCGGCATCGCTATTTTGTTAGTGGTGACCCGGAGGACTTCCGGCAAACGGCTCGCCAGTTTCCAGGATTCGATGCATTGTTGGTACAACGTGTAGTGCTGGAAGAAACTGTTAAAAACAGTGGCAGAGGTTTAGCCTGCCAGGAGTGAGTGGTCGTTGCCATTAAAACAAGATAAGATAGGGATTACAACAACTATTCCGGTAGAGGTGGTTTATGCCGCCGGATGTGTGCCGGTTGATTTAAATAATGTCTTTATTACCGATCCTGACTCCCGGCGACTGGTGGAGGAGGCTGAACTGGCAGGGTACCCCCGTAATGTATGTGCCTGGATTAAGGGACTTTACAGCACGGTTTTGCAGAACAGGGAGATCCGTGCCATTATAGCTGTCACCCAGGGTGATTGCAGCAATACCCACGCCCTGATAGAAACCCTGCAACTGGTGGGGGTAGAAGTAATCCCCTTTGCCTACCCTTTTGACCGCGACCGGGATCTTTTAAAACTGCAAATAGAGAAGCTGATGGAATATTTTAAGGTTGACTGGCAGCAGGTATACCAGGCACGAAAGAGTCTGGATAAAATACGGCGCAAGGTGTGGAAAATTGACGAACTCACCTGGAGAGAAGAGGTAGTAAGCAACTGGTACAATCACCTTTACCAGGTTAATTGTAGTGATTTTAAGGGTGATCCGGATAGATTCGAAGATCAAGTGGATCGGTTTTTGTTAAATGTGTCAAAGACATCCCTGCCTTCTGCGAGAATCCGCCTGGGCTATATCGGCGTACCTCCGATTATAGACGATCTTTATGACTACCTGGAAGAGAGAGGAGCAAGGGTTGTCTTTAATGAAACTCAGCGCCAGTTCACAATGCCTTTTGAAACAGACGATCTGGTGGAGCAATACCGGCTTTATACATATCCTTACGGTATTTTCTTTCGTCTGGAGGACATCCGGCAGCAGGCGGAAAAACGTAAGCTGGATGGGCTCATCCATTATGCCCAGAGCTTTTGTTTTCGACAAATCGAGGACTTGATTATCAGGCAAAAGCTAAAGCTCCCGATTCTTACCCTGGAAGCAGACAAGCCCAACCGTTTGGACGCCCGGACACGCATGAGAATAGATGCTTTTTTGGAGATGATCCGGTAGCTCTCATGAGGTTCACAAAGCCGTCCGAAACAATACATTTTGAACTGAAGACCAGCATCCCCATTGTGATCAACGATCCCTGTCTGCGTGCCTGCCTGCCGCGCCGGCAACGGCGCAGGTAGACGGCTTGCCCGCACAGGCAGGTCAATGGCGCCGCGACCAGGAAATGACTTTGTAAACCGCGGTAATGACATCGGTTATATCCCGGTCGCTCATGGCCGGAAAGAGGGGCAGGGTGATCATCCGTTCATACAGTTCTTCGGCGTGGGGGCAGTAAAAACTTTGCAGGTTGCAGTTATCCGGGTTTCCCAGCCGGCGGTAAAGGTGCCAGGCTGATTCAGCGCAGGGAGCCTGGTAAGGTAATTCTACTCCGGGAAGAGCGGCAAAGGCATCGCTATACAGGGAGGCAATCTCCCGCTGGCGCGCTAAAAAACGATCCAGCTTTTGCAGTTGGCTCAAGCTCAGGACAGCCTGGATATCGGTAAGGCGGTAGTTGTACTCCAGTTCCTGAACCTTATAGTACCACGGCCCCTGGTTCTCCACCAGCAATTCGCGTTCCCGCACGATCCCGTGGTTGCGAAAGAGCAAAAACCGCTGGTAGAGCTCTGCGCTGTTGGTGGTTAATGTAGTTAAAAGTTATCATAAGATCTTAGGCGCTATTGACAGCAGCATGATTGCTATCAGGCCTGGTTAATGTTCTGAAGCACTTCTTGCTCAACGTTTTATGTAGTAGTAAAATGAGTAAACAAAACGAGCCCTTTTAAATGAAGCGAAGGGGGATCTGAAATGTCACTGGAAGTTAACAGTATTGACATGTCTCAAGACCTGGTGAAAAAAACCGTGTTCAAAACTTTAAGAACCAAAACCGAAGAAATAAACGTTAAGCTAGTGGAAGCCAGAAAGATGATGATGTATTATGAAAAAAAGTATGGTATGAAGACGGATCGTTTTTATGAAAAATTTACCAGGGGTTCGTTAGGGGATGATCTGGACTCTTTTGAATGGAAGGCGCTAAAAGAAATTCATGACGAACTGGAAGAAGAGAAAAAGGCATTACTTGAGGCGATTAAATGATCCAGATCTATTTCACTTTTATGGAGGTAATAAGAAATATAGAATCGCACCTGGGAGAATAAACGGAAATGACATCTGCGGAATAGCTATTTTCCCCCTGATAAGGGGGTTAGGGGGTTAAATTTTGGAGAATAACCGGAAATGATATTTGCAGAGTGGATGTTAAAACTTTTTATCAACCCGGAAGTGCTGGTCCTTGCTTTTTTTTTGGATCTTCTTTTAGGCGACCCCCGCTGGCTGCCCCATCCTGTGGTGGGAATGGGGAAGACGGCGTTATTTTGCGAGCCGCGTTTGCGTTTCCTGGGCGGGATTATTGGCGGTCCGAAAGGGGAGTTTTTAGCCGGCTTTTTGCTGGTTCTTCTTGTTTGTGGAGGTAGCTTCCTGTTCTCTGGCGTCTTACTGGGATTTCTTTTTGCCAAGGCTCCCGGGCCTGCCGGCTTGATAGTTTCCGCCTTTCTGGTTTATACTACCATTGCGGTAAAAAGCCTGGTTGAACATGCCCGGGCGGTTGCCCTGCCGCTGGCCGAAGGAAGGCTGCTTAAGGCACGGCAGGCGGTGAGCATGATAGTAGGCCGGGATATATCATCTTTAGCTGAACCGGAAGTGGCCCGGGCGGCCGTGGAAAGCATCGCGGAAAATACCTCCGACGGTATCGTGGCTCCTCTTTTTTACGCGGCCATCGGGGGAACGCCGCTGGCGCTGGCTTACCGGGCGGTGAACACGCTGGATGCCATGTATGGCCATCGAACGCCTGAAAATCTTTATTTCGGGCGCGCCGCCGCACGCCTGGATGATTTTTTAAACTACCTGCCGGCCAGGTTGACAGCGCTTCTTTTTCTCGTTACGGGATTTTTAATGAGGAAAAACACAGCCTTTGCCTGGCAGGTTCTCCTGCGGGACGGCGGCAAACACCCCAGCCCCAACAGCGGGCGTCCGGAAGCGGCCATGGCCGGTGTTTTGAATATCCGCCTGGGCGGTGTTAACTCTTATCACGGCGAAGTTTCTTTGATGTCCTACCTCAATGCTGCCGGCAGGCCGGTTGAAGAAAAGGATGTTGAAAAGGCCTTAAAAGTTATGCAAATCAGTAGTATGCTGGCCCTGGTTTTTTGTGTTTTATTGAATTTATTAATCTATCGGGTTATCCTAAACATCTAAGGTGATAAAATGAACGGTTTGAAAAACCAGTTTTTATTTGCGTTGAGTTTTCTAACGGTTTTTAGAGTAAATGTTGGAAAAGTAACATTTTCCCCGGAGGAAAATATATTTGCGCGGTCGACGGTTTTTTTCCCGCTGGTGGGAGCAATTTTAGGCTTCTTCCTGGCAACTGCCGATGGCCTTTTTTCTTTATTGTTTCCGCTCACAGTCTCTTCAGTAATTGTACTGATAACTAATGCTTTTTTAACTGCCGGCCTGCATCTTGATGGATTTGCCGATACTTTGGACGGTCTGGGCGCCTGGCTGAAAGGCGGAAAGGAAAAGGCCCTGGAGGTTATGAGGGACAGCAGAAGCGGCGCTCTGGGGGTTTTGGGGCTGGTTCTTTTAATTCTTCTCAAGTACAGCCTGCTTGTTGATATTGCCGGCAGCGGGCGTTTACCTGTTTTGTTTTTGATGCCGGTAACAGGAAGGTGGTTGTTGGTGCTGGTGGGCAAGATTTATCCC
>DMIY01000116.1 GCA_003457075.1 Desulfotomaculum sp.
TTGATGAAAGCAGATACTTTAACCCCGGAAAAGAACGCAGTCCTTTAGTATTCGATGGGGTTAAGCTCGGGTTGACTGTCTGTGAAGACATCTGGAATGACAAAGACTATTGGAACAGACATATCTACCCGGTTGACCCTGTGGAAGAACTGTTTAAACAGGAAGCGGATTTGATTATAAACATTTCCGCCTCACCGTATTATTATGGTAAAATTAACTTGCGCCTGGATATGCTCCAAAAAATGGCTGCAAAATACCAAAAAGTATTCATTTACACTAACCAGACCGGCGGAAATGACGAACTCATCTTCGATGGGACCAGTTTTGCGGTAGATTCACATGGGAAAGTTATGCACCGGGCAGGAAGCTTTTGTGAGGACCTGATCTTCTTAAAATATGTAAATGATTCCATAGAAGTAAATAACCGAGAAATAGCCGGGGAAAACATTTTTCCAGGATCGAAAACTTACCATTCTCAGATTCCCGAAGATATAGACAATGTCTATCACGCTTTGGTATTGGGAATACGTGATTACATTTCCAAAACGGGCTTCAGTAAAGCGCTTGTAGGATTAAGCGGGGGTATCGATTCATCAGTAACTGCAGCATTGGCTGTTGCCGCCTGCGGGAAAGAAAATGTCCTGGGGGTGGCAATGCCTTCTATTTATTCTTCACCGGGAAGTCTTGCCGATGCCCGGGAACTTGCTGAAAACCTTGGAGTAGCCTACCGGGAAATACCTATCCAGAGCGTCTTTTCAGCATTCCTCAACCTTTTCAATAAAGAAAATACATATCTTTCCGACCTTGCCGAAGAAAATATTCAGGCCCGTATCCGCGGTAACATACTGATGTTTATCTCCAACCGGGAAGGTTATCTCACGCTGACCACGGGCAATAAATCTGAACTGGCGGTAGGATACTGCACGCTTTACGGGGATATGTCAGGTGGCCTGGCAGTAATTTCCGATGTGCCCAAAACAATGGTTTACAAACTGGCCGAATATATAAATCTTCAACAGGAGATCATTCCCAACAGCGTTCTGGTCAAACCTCCTTCCGCGGAACTAAAGCCGGGACAACTCGATCAGGATTCCCTTCCCCCTTACGAGGTGCTTGACAAAATACTACAAGCATACATCGAGGAAGATAAAACGGCCGATGAAATTACGGCCCTAGGATATAATCATGCTGTTGTCAGGGAAATAATTCAAAAAGTAAACCGGGCCGAGTACAAGCGGCACCAGGCGGCGCCGGGTCTGAAGGTAACTACCAGGGCTTTTGGCTGGGGCCGGCGCATGCCGATTGCCTGGCAGAAAGGCTAAAATACAATAACTAATGCTTTTTCCGGATCAACCACAGCTTTTTAAACTAATTCTCCTGTAACTTTTAAATTACGCTGTAGTGTTAGTTATACAGGCATGAATATCGATCCCTGCTCAGACAGGTCCCCAACCGGGGGTCTGCGCGTACTTTAGCTCGAACAAGGTTTGCCTCCTGACCGGTCGTTTGGCAACAAGGGCTTGATTTCACAGATAAATTTTTCAAAATCAGCCAACTCATTTCTGGCCATTTCATATATCCTTTCGGAGGATACTTCCTGGTACCCATGGACTATACGATTGCGAAAACCAATCATGGCTGAATAAACCGGCCAGTTTTCCCTGGTAATCAGCCCTGCCTCCAAAAGTATCCGCAGGGCCTCCCGGGCATCGCCCGGAGCGTGGCCAAACTTTTTAGCTGCTATATGGTAGGCCAGATCAATTATGGCTTCTATAGCCGTCTGCAACGAATACTTTAAACCCTTGATCAGCCAGGGATCCTCCAGAACTTCCTCTTTTTTCTCACTATCCAGCAATCCTTTGATGCTGATCGTCTGCTCCCTGATATAGCTAATTTTTGCCATCATCCGTTCACGGTCTAAGCTCACCGGCCATTACCTCCCCGATAATCTCCTCCAAGGCAGTACGGTACCGGGGATACAGATCGGCGTACCGCCGGCTGACGTACTCGATTACGTCGGTAACTCGATCCCGGTTCCGGCAATAGATTAACCTTCCTTCTTTGATGACCCGAAAAACAAAAATTGGCTTCTCTGGGTTCAGGAAAACCAGATCAAAGGGATGCATTTCCACCGGTGGCAGGGAAAAGGCAATGGCCGCCTCCAACCGGTCGCCTTCCGTACTGTCCGGTTTTATTTCCGGCTCCAGGATAAGTCCCAGGTCAATATCACTATCCGGCCGGCATGCTTCCAGGACGGAACCGAACAGATAGGCTCCGGCCACCTGGGGAAAATCCCGTAAAGCCGTCTCAATCCGTTCAATTACAAGTTCTAAATTCAATCTAATCAGTTCCGCCACTTTGAACACCTTCCCTTATCTTTATCATGACTGTCCCAGGCCATCCGGACAGTTCTGTAAGTAAATTTTGCACCTGGCCGTTCGCCAACATAGCATTTCGGGCAGAATCGACTTGAGGGTCTTGTCTGGATTGTCCCAGCAAATCAAGCCTGGTTCGATATTCAATCCAGGGCCCACCTTCAAGCAGCCAATCTATAGGCACATTCATTATTGCCGTCGGCATCCTTCCAATAACGGAAAACAACAGCTATATTTGAGAAATTCTTTTTATAGTATATCATAGTGTATCTACAAAAACTGTTCTTCTGGCCAGTTTTCCCGAATAAGCAATCTGCAAGCGCCTGTTGAACCGGGCGAATTTAATCTCCGGGGATACCACTGACTGCTTAACTATCCTAAAATTCATCGGAAAAGTAATCGGAATCGATCTTCTTTATATCATACGAGGTAACCTTGCTAACCCCGGAAGCCTATTGGGGTCGGTTCCTTTGCTGAGGATGGTCTTTTCGTAGGAGAAGACGTTCACTTTTTCTTACCGGTGTTGTTTCTGCTTCTTGTTTCAAGAAAAGATAAAAATTCCCCAATTTCCTCTTCCATGCGTTCAAAAATTTCCGGCAGGTTAATAACTAAAGGCTCCATCTTCGCAGGAGAAAGATGAAAGGCATATACGTTTCTCACTATATGCCGGAAACCCCGGTATTCATCCAGGCTATTTCTTGACTCACTGGAAATTACAGGTGGCCGTACCAGTTTAATTTCTGCGGCCATCTGGCGCAATAATGCCTGATGCCAGTTTTCCCCGTCCGGTTTGTTTTGATCAATGGTGGTAGCAATTAATTCAAAAATCTTTTCCATAACGGAATAAAAGCTGTGAAGGCTTAAGGCCACGCCGTCCAGATAAAAATCGTCCCCAGATAGTTTTGACCGCTCCCACCCTGCCTGGACACGTTCAACAACTCTCTGAAGTTCTACAAGCTCCTCACGAATCCGGCCAGCTAAAGCAAGATACTTCTTGTTCATATTTCCACCCCTTCACATTCAACAGCCCTGCGCAAGGAACCCGCACAACTTTCGGCGTCCACCAAATCCACCTTAAACTCTGTACTCAGTCCCGTTACAGACCCCACGGCAGCATAAAAATGGTGATCAGGAATACCCCATACCGCCAGATCAACGTCAGACCAGCGGTTAAACCAAGTGCGGCGGGTTAAAGATCCAAAAACTACTACTTTTTTAGCGCCAAATTTTTCTTTCAAAATAGCCGCAGCTTCTTTGGCAATCTTCCATGCCTTCTGGTAGCGATCAGACATATCGGCGGAAGGAGAAAAGGTATCTGTAAATGTCAAGGGATACTTTTTTACGTAATATGCAACCAGATCCCTGGATTTCGTGGTTTTGCTCAAACTTTAATCCCCCCTTCCGGATCTCTTAATGATACAATGATACCTGGGTTCAACCTGGTGCTTTCGATCAGGGTTTGATTGGTGGAAACTTTGCTCACCCATGCCTCTGGATATTTTTCTTGAAAATTATTCATTATCCGGATCCCTCAAGCGGTATTATACCACTAAAGGCGCATTGAAAAAACAACGAAAAATTTCATGCAAAAGCTGGAGGAGAAATGGAAACATGTGGCGAAGGGAAAAAATACTATCTTTACCCCCAAGGGGTGAACAAAGCTGGCTGATTTACTGAATATTAGAATAAAAACTCTTACGCCTCTGTGGACCGGTGGTATTGACGGCGCCTGCGACCGCTTGCATGGAAGCGGTATTATCGGTAGCCTGCGCTGGTGGTACGAGGCCATAATTCGTGGTCTGGGCGGAGACGCCTGCGATCCGGCCGGGCATGATAAATGTAAATTTGATCTAAAGGAATTTCAAAAAGCCAAAAACAAAGGGGAAAATGAGCAGAATGCCTTAAAAAGAGCCGGCCTTTGCGATGCCTGCAAAGTATTTGGAGCAACAGGATGGAGCAGGCGATTCCGGCTAAAAATAGATGAACATAAAATAATACCGGCCTGGAACGGGCCAACATTAAACATACGTCCTCCCGACCGAAGCAGGGGCTGGTTTTTAAATCCAGGACATTGGGGAATATTTACATTAATTTTGCACGGTGAAAAACCAGTACTGGAACAGTTGGCCGATTTATTGCTTTTCCTGGAGCAATGGGGCGCTCTTGGAGCGAAAAATCAACTGGGCTACGGGGTATTTCACATTGAGAATAGAGAGGAAGTTGAGCAGCGCGCCGGCAGGTGGCGTTGGCTTGTTACGGGAAATGAGCCGGCAGGTGGTTGTCCTGATTTGCGCCGCTTTGGTTTTTTCAACATCCGTTTTAAACCGGAAAATGAGAAATGGTGGACGTACATTCCCGCCCTGGAAAGACTGTTGGGAGGAGAAAATACGGCCCGCGCCTTAAAACAAACGGGGGAGCGCGGGATGATTCCACTGGCGCCGGTGCTGAAAAACGAATGGCGTTTCCATGACTGGCAAGGGCCGTTTTCAATTGCGCAATGGCTGTTCGGCGCCTCGCGCGAAGAAGACCGGGTACGCAGTAAAGTTAACGTTAGTTGGGCTTACAGGAACGGTGAGAAGTGGGAAATGCGCGGCTGGGTGTGGCTTTCTCCAAAAGATGGCAGCGGGCAGGTCATTGCTTCACACCACCTACAAAAACTATGGAAATGTTTTCGCAATGAGAATCTCTGGAGCAGTGCCTTAAAAATAAGCAGTCCGGAACTTGTTTTCAAACCTGCTGATCAGCGCTGGCGGGAAAAAACACCTGCAGCAGTGCGCGGGTTTCTGGAGGAGAGTACATGTTCGAGCAGTTGAAAATATATAATTTCCGTGGCATTTCCAGCGGGCGTTTAAGCGACCTGGGCAAAGTTAACCTGTTGGTCGGTCCAAACAACAGCGGCAAGACGGCTTTGATGGAAATGTTATACCTGACCGCCGTCAGTGGGCGGCCGTGTTCCCTTGAATCAGCAAGTACAAATAAGAGTTTGAACGCCCGGGTACCCGTGGAAAGAGACTTTCTCGGACTGCAGCCTTTACCGCTGCTCTGGCGGCGCCACGGGGAGCCGGAAAAGTGGGAAAACCCGTCTGGAAGCGTGTCGGACGCAAAAGCACTTTATTATCGCTTGTCCTTGGGGGAAGATCATTTTTTGAACGACTTCCGGTTAATTCCTCCGCCTTCCGGGGAGATTGAATTCGGTGGTTTTCCCAGAGAAGATCTCTCAACACTTTCCCTTTTTAAGCTGGAGAGCTCAAAAGAAATACCTTTTGAGCTGGTCGAACCTTATTTGGGAAGCGATCTAGAAATCGAGGAACATCTGATAAGCTATCTATGGTACCCGCCGTTCGTGTGGCGTCAAAAAGGACTTGCCGTATGGGCGCTCAAGGGCAAAGAACCCGACCCTGGACGAATACTTTTCTTCGATTTTTTAACCGTTCACGAACATTTTCAGCAGGAATTCTTCGATTTTGTTTTTCATAATGTAGCGGATTGGGAAGAAAAAATAAGCGAGAGCATGGCAAAAATTTTCCCTGAAATGGACGGGGCACAGGTTACCCTGAAAGTCCATGGAAAAATTAAAGGCATGGTAACCGGCTACGTCAAATTTCCCGGCCAGCTTCCCATACCGATAGACGCCTTCGGTGACGGAGCGCGCCACGTCTTTAAAGTACTGGCCGCTCTTCTCGCCTTGACGAAACTTACCGGTGATAACCACACCTGTCTGCGTGCGACCTGTCTGCGTGCGACCTGTCTGCGTGCGACCTGTCTTCGTGCGACCTGTCTGCGTGCGACCTGTCTGCGTGCGAC
>DMIY01000158.1 GCA_003457075.1 Desulfotomaculum sp.
GGTCAACAGTTCAGAAGAATTTGCCGTTTGCAGGGACAACAGGGACACAGCACACACAGGGACATGTCCCTTGACACTCAGGTTCCTTGATACTCACAAGTTTAAAACATACTTTTGTTCTATCAGCGTTTTGCCCCAGATCTGTTGCGTCTTTACCTCCGCAATTTGAAAACCGGCATTTTGATAAAGTTTACCGGCTTTCGTTAACTCACTAAAAGTAGAAAGAGAAATAGTGCGATACTTATTATCTTTGCAAAAATTTATTGCTTCGTTAAGAAGAAGCTTGCCAAATCCCTGGCCCCGGTGAACGGGATGAACAAGAAACCAGCGAAGTTGTGCTTCGGATTCCGAGCGCCGGACAATACCGATCGAACCGGTAATTTGACTCTCGGTTTCCAGCAGCCATAACCTTTCCTGATCAGGATTAAACGCCAGATAAAAACCAGAAATCCCGGCGGCAACTCTCGCTTCAAACGTGCAATCAAATCCGAAGCTTTTTTGGGGATCAAATTCAAACTCCATAGTATAGTTGCTATACCTTAATTATACCTAATCTCAAACAGATTACTTTATAACAAAATGCTCATGTATAATCCCCTGGTATGGTAATGACTATATCATTCTCGCTTTTTTAATGGTCTTTATTTCAATTATGTCTGCATTTTCAGATGAAGCAATCTATCTAAATGGTTGAATTATAATACATAATAAACGTGGCTAGTTCCCAGATGAGAAGTGCATGATCACCAGGTAAATCTTACGGACTTTGGGGATATACAACTAATAAAGGGAAATCCGTTATGATTGAATACCTCAAGTAACATCGCTTCCTCACCGATATTATAATGTAGCAGTTTATTTGCTTCCAAAACCACTCACCATCAATTCCTGAATTCCTGGTAAGATTTCTCTCAATGGTTCCAATGCCATGTGAGTAAAATCAGGTTACCTTCAGCCTGGCGGCAACAGCGGCCAATCTTTTCAACGCTTTGAAATTTTCCATGTCCCCGGTCCTGGCCCGGCGCAGGGCGTTTTCCAACATGGAGATGGACCGGTCGTAATCCTGCCGGTTCACCGGGTAAGGGTGGCCATCCTTGCCCCCGTGGGCGAAACTGTAGCGCTCCGGGTTCCTCCGGCTGGCCGCGGCATTATAAATCACCTCGGAAACCAGGGCGAAGGCCCGCACAGTGTCCGGCCCCACCCCTTCCACCGCCAGCAGGCCTTCGTAAGAAGCCGGCTGGATATCGCAAAGCCTGTCAAGGGTCTTTTTAATCCGGCCTGCCCCGGGCACTGGATGTCCGGCCGGCAGGCTTAAAACCTTCAACTTATCCCCAGGCATGTCCGTAATTTTTTTAAGGGTTTTTATGACCTCATCCGGCTTGCCGGTCAGGTATAGCGAAGCGTCCCTGGCCCCGGCGCTTTCCCCGGCAACCATGTTTAGTACCTGCCCTACTGGTTCACCGCACACGGCGGAATGGGGCTCCAGGATAAAGGTGTCCACTTTTTCACCCAGCCAGTGATAGCGCCGGGCCCAGCTGCTGGTCAAGTCCATCCCCTGCTGGACCACCGCCCATTGGCCATCATTTGTAAAGGCAAAAACATGGTGATAGATCTGGAAACCGTCCTGTAAAGCCGCGTTATCCACTTTTACCGGAGGCCTTGTTGGATAAATAAGGCGAGCCGGAACTGCATTTTCGATTTGCAACCAGCGTCCGGTTCCCAAATCGGCTTGTAAAAATACGAACTGCTGAAAATAAGCCGGTGGTTGCGCACTTGCAGTGCTTTAAAGATCCCGTCGCTGAAAGCTGTAAACTGCCAGGGCCAGCAGGACGACAATATAGACGCCCGTATAGAGGAGCATTATATCGCTGGGGGTCGACTGACTGCCAAAGGGCCCCAGGATCATCTGAGGGTTGATAAAGCGGGGAATATCCAGGCCGTTGCCGGCGGGCATCAGGTCGATCACCGTCGCCACCAGCCGCCGGTAAATGGCGTCCGCCGGCAGGATGAGGCTGGTGACCACCCCTGTATAGATAGTGGCGGTGGTATTCTCCATCAGGGCGCCGATCTGCTCCATCATACCCCCGATCACAGCGATGACGTAAAGGGCGAAGGCCAGGATGCCGTTACCCAGCGTGCTCAGCCTGGTGGTTCCCAGCATGGCCACCGACAGGAGGACCAGGGGCTCCAGGATAAAGAGGCCCAGGGCCGGCAGCAGGCCGGGGATATGGAGGCCCGTTTGCCAGCGAACCAGGCCGGCCAGGGCAAGGAAAATAAAGGCGGCGTAAAGCACCAGCATGGCCGCCAGGCCCAAAAATTTACCCAAGAGCAGGTCGCGGCGGGTGAGGGGCCGGACGGCCAGGGTGTAAAGGGTGCCGTTCTCAATCTCCCCGGCGACGCTACCCACGGCGGCCAGGATGGCCAGGCCGGCCACCAGAAAACTTGCCAGGTAGACCCCCGGGACAAAGAGGGTAATCGCCTGCATCATGGCACGGTAGCTTTCAGCATCGGCGGCAGGATTGGCAGTATTCACCATGCTATCTGCGGTTATAAAGTGCAGCCCGGTGCCGTACAGGATGAGGAAGGCCAGGGTAAGGACGCCGGCAATGAGGGCTACTTTTTTCCGCCAGGCCTCCCGGAAGGTAAAGAGNNTACCTGTTCCCCCTCCCGCACCAGCTGGACGAATATGTCCTCCAGGGATTTATGGCCGGGAATTACTTCGTAGACGCGGCAGCCTCCGGCCACCAGCCGGGCCACCAAGGCGGCTATCTCCTCCCGGTCGGTTAGAGTCAAGGTCAACCGGTCGCCCTCCAGTTGCAGGTCCGGGTAACGCCGGCGCAGTTCCGCCGTCAGCTCCCCGGTCAGACCGGCCAGACGGACGGTGACCACCGCCTGCCCGGCCCGCAGCTCCGCCAACCGGCCTGTGGTGACCACCGCCCCGTGGTTGATGATGGCCACCTGATCGCATACCTGCTCTACTTCGCTCAGGAGGTGGCTGTTTAAGAAGACAGTTTTCCCGGCCTCCTTCAGGGTCAGCAGAAGCTCCCTTACCTGGCGCCGGCCTATGGGGTCCAGGGCCGAGGTGGGCTC
>DMIY01000155.1 GCA_003457075.1 Desulfotomaculum sp.
ATCTAAAAGATCATTTTTGGAATACTGAACAATTAACCAAAGTATTTCGCAAAACTGATGGTATTACTGTGAGCACCGCATTACGTATCCTTGCCGACCAAATTCAGTTTTAGGCTTTTGCCACAAAAAGTCAATTTACCGCTAGTCTATGGAGGTTAGGCAATGTGCAATGGTAGAATATTCAAAATGAATCCCCCTTTAGACATAGAACAGGATATGATTCCTTTGAGTTCATATTTTATTGCCACAGGCTTTATTGACATGCTACCTACAGCACTTAGTATGGCTAGGGAATTAAATTATGGTTTTAATGAAGTGGCTGAGGCAATTTGCAAGGTCGGTGATAAATCCAAGCAGTATCCACCTGTTAAAAACCGAACTGCCTGGTTTAAAAAAGTGTTTAGTGAAAAGCTGGCTGAGGCAAGGGCAGATATTCTAGTTTACAGGGAGGGAAAAAGATACAGATAGTTGTTGTATGTTGTTATGTTAACCAGTCTTGGTGAAAGACTGGTTTTTTGTTGGGGCAGTCAATGACGGACGGACTGACATTTTGATCCATTCTATATTAATTTGACATTGTTATTGGAAACAATTCCGGCAGTTTAATTAGAGAAATTCCCGGCAGTTTATCCTGAGAAACAACATGTGGCAGCATTTTTGAACAACGATTTTACCAGGATGGTTTTTGACTGTCCGTGGTAGTAATAGATGCCGCCTGTACGACCATAACCCGTAGTCATGCCCAAGGGAACCCATCCGGCAGCCCGATAACAGATGGCTTTAAAGCGGCTGTGATCCACGAATGTTTCTACCATGACGATCGGGTGTCCATAGACGGTTTCCCAGTCGGCGGACAGCCGTTTGACATTCAGCGCCAGCGCCTTGGATGCCAGGTTTTTGATTGATACACCTGGTAGGATAAGAAAACGCTGATTGTTGGTGATATACTGCAACCGTGCGTATTTCTGCTCATCTGACCAATTGATCCACCTATCCCGGGGGCTGCATTTCAAGGCTGCGGCGCCCCAGCCGATTAACGCCACCCACTGGCCATTGAGCAGGGCCACATATTTGAGGTTCCTACCTGACAGGCAGTGAAAGCCCAAGTAGTGGTGCTTGGCCATTAAGGTGTTCCAGTCGTTCTCCTCTCCGGAAGTGATAGGTCGTACGATCAGGTCTTTGAGGTTAGCGCCCTGGTTGTTAATATTGTCTTGCTCTGCTCCGTTTCTGTCCATAAGATTGATTTTACATCAACGGGAGAAATTTGACCATACCCTTTCTGAAAAATTTGCGGCTTTTGGATAGTTTTTAACTTTGCCGTAGCCCTGTATGGTAAACCTTTAGTTCATCATCTATAGGCTTCTTTTTTTGGGTAGATTCAAAGGTGTTTATAATCATAAGCTCCTTTGGTACCTGGTTCTGATGCCAAAGCACTTCGTATATTGATACCTTATCCTTAATTCCCTTTAATTCACGAGGACCGTGACTATGAAAACGAATATTTTTTAATTGTTTTATTTCGTTATAAGTTGTTTCGGAAACAAGGATCTGGTCAGCACTTGCTAAAGAAGATACCCTTGCTGCAATATTAACCGTTGTCCCGTATGCATCCGTTGTTTCATCAAGGGAAACACCTATATGAAGCCCTATCCTTATATGGATTTCTGTGTGACCATCTTTGTTATTCTCGAATAGAGCCTTTTGCATATTAGCTGAAGCAACAACTCCGTCTGAAGAATTTTCAAAACAGGCCATGATAGAATCACCAATTGTCTTCATAATTCTACCGTTATGACTTTCTATAATCGGGAAAAGAATATTGTTATGCTTTTGAAACATCGCACGTCCCTCTACATCACCCTTTTGCTCATAGTACTGAGTCGAACCGGCAATATCCGTAAACATAACGGTTAATTCGCGGGAATATTTCTGTCTTATTTCTTCTCTTATTTCTTCAGTGAACTCAAGATACTTGTTTAATATTTCCCTCATTGGCATTTTGAACTCTCCATTCTAGTTTTCAATTAATCTAGAGTAAAATGCTTATTTGACAATTATTAACCTTTGAAAGGAAAATATTTGAAGCTTTAACTCCCACACAAGAAGTTCTTGTACCCTGTTTATATTGTTCATCAGTTTATTAGTTAAAAGGAGTAAAAGAAACTTCCTCATCTGTTAAATCATTAATCTGTATATCTTCCCTGGCAATTTCTACGATCACTGCTGTTTACGGCTTACATACCCCACACGGCTTATACCCAGCCGCCAGAGCTTCTTCTTCAGTCTTAAACCAGATCTGGTTCTCCGGCTTAATTTCTTTCGCATAACGGCAGCTGGGCAAGTGGTATTTATCAGACTTAACGCTGCCCACATACTTGCCTTCTGTAGCCTGCTCCGCCGGCTGTTGAGAAGGCGTAGTCTGAGTGGTCGGCGTTACTTGCGCTGCCGCATCCGCCGGGCCTCCCCCGCCGCCGCTAACGCTGTATGTTTTGCCGTCCGTGGTCACAACAACACTGCCGTTTAAATCTGTACGATAAACTTTTGCACCGGCGTCGCTCAGCCTCTGCAGTGTTTCCGGTGTTGGGTGGCCGTAGCTGTTATCTGCTCCGACACTTATAACAGCAACTTCGGGGTTTACCCTGCTTAAGAAAGTTGATGACGTTGAGGTTCTGCTTCCGTGATGCCCAACTTTAAGAATTTGCGACTGCAGATCTCCCGATAAAGCAGCTTCTGCGGGTCCTCCGGCATCCCCTGTGAATAAGAAATTAACATTCCCGTCAGTTAGTTTGCAAACTACGGAATAGTCATTCACGTCTTCCCATGTTTCAGAGCCGGTCAGGATTTTGAGAGGGGTATTTCCAAAGATAAAGGTCTGGTGGTTATCCTGCTGCCAGACTGCTCCTTCGGCTTTCGCATCAGCAGCATATTC
>DMIY01000053.1 GCA_003457075.1 Desulfotomaculum sp.
GCTTTCTCCCGGCGGGCAGGATACAGTTGAATTTCTGATCTCTCCCAATCCTGGTGAGCCGCTGCGGCCCCTGGCCAGGATTGCCTCGGGAGGAGAATTATCCCGGGTGATGCTGGCAATACGAACAATTCTGGCAACGACAGACAGAATACCTTCCCTTGTATTTGATGAAATAGATACCGGTATTGGTGGAAAAACATTACACGCCGTGGCAGAAAAACTGGCTCATATTGCAAAGTATACTCAGGTAATTTGTGTTACTCACGCCGCCCAGGTAGCCTGCCGCGCCGGCACCCACTTCTATGTTTTTAAGGAAGCAGACGACGATCATACCGTTATCCGGGTGGAGTTGCTCCGGGATGAACAACGCCTGGCCGAACTGGCCCGTATGCTGGCAGGCAAGGTGGACGGGCTGGCCCGGGAACACGCCCGCCAAATGCTGGAGCAATATAATCATGGTTTGTAAACATTAAGATATATGGCTATCCAGCTTACCCGGCAAAGAGCAAAACACTATAACAACCACTGGACTAAAAAGATTAGTTGTACTAAAATGGTTTAAGTTAAGGATTGTAGAAAATTAGGAGGCAGTTCATGTCAGTTATTATACCCATCAGAGGACTACGGTATAATCCCGGCGCAGGTCCAATGAGCGAACTAATAACACCACCTTATGATGTCATTGACTTCTGGCTACAGGAGCGTTATTACCGGCAACATCCTTGTAATATCATTCGTCTGGAATACGGTAAAACATACCCTTCAGATACGGAAAAAAACAACCGCTATACCCGTGCAGCCGCCGACTTCGCGGCCTGGCAAGAAGATGGTATATTGCAACGGGAAAAAACTCCGGCAATATATTTCTGCCAGGAGGAATTTACCCACAACGGCCAGATGAAAACCCGCAGCAGTTTTATCTGCGGAGTGAAACTATTTCCATACGAAAAGGGCATCATACTGCCCCACGAGGAAACCATGCCCAAACACAAGGCCGATCGTCTGGCCCTGATGCAGGCCTGCAAGGCCAACTTCAGCCCCATCTTTGGTTTGTACGTCGATCCCGGAAGAATTATCGAAAAACCATTATTAACAGAAGTCCGCCGCGCTCCCGACGTTTCTTTTACAGACGAAGACAACCGGCGCTGCAGCATATGGGTGGTTGCCAACGCCGGGGTTATTAAACAGGTACAACAGTTAATGGACAGCCAGCGCATCTTTATAGCAGACGGCCATCATCGTTATGAAACTGCCCTAACTTATCGCGATCTGCGGCGGAAGCAAGAAGGCTACTCTGCTGGCGAATGCCCTTACGATTATGTAATGATGAGCCTGGTTAACCTGTACGACCCCGGACTGGTAATCCTGCCTATTCACCGTATTATTCGCAATGCTCCACACCTGAACGTGGAAGAATTTCTGAAACACCTCCGGGAGCACTTTCTGGTGGAAAAATTTCCACCGGGGGCAGATCACAAAAACCTCAAGGCCTTTTTTGAAGCCCTGGGCAAGCGGGGATCGAGTCCGCAACAACAGTCGCGCCACGATGTCAAATACGGCCGGAACCAACACCCGCATGTTTTTGGCCTGTACATAGGTGGCGACAGGTTTTACCTGCTTATCCTGCGTGATAAATCCACCCTTTCCCCGGTTATACCTTCCGGCTACTCACTAACGTGGCAGGGTCTGGATGTATCCGTACTTCACTATTTGATCCTGAAAAGGCTGTTGGGAATCGAAGAAGAACAATGGGCGGATGAAAATTATCTGTCCTACACCAGGGAAGAAGAAAACATTTTGGCAGCGGTAGATGCAGGAATGTATCAGCTTGCCTTTTTCCTTAACCCGATACTTATTGAAGAATTTACTGCAGTAGCCGCCAGCGGTGAAAAAGTGCCTCAGAAGTCTACTTATTTTTATCCTAAGATAGCTACCGGTTTGGTAATCAATCAATTATAGTTTACCGGATAACTCCTCCACCGAACAGCCCCCCGGAAATATTGACGAAGGTACTCGGCACCTCGCCAACAATAATGCTTTCCGCCAAGGGAACGCGGGTAGCGATCGTGGCTTCCGCGCTCATGGAGGGAATGACTACTCTAACCCGGGTATTAAAACTTAACCAGATCTTATGACGCGTCTGGTTGATTCCTGCTGGTTCAAACCTGTCTTCTACATTTACAGCTACCGATCCTACAGGGATAATGGTAACTTTAATCCTGGGACCAGATGCGGACAGTAACTGCAGGCCGGTCATCTGTCCCAATGGAATGGCCAAAGTCTGTCCCTTTAACTGCTGTAATGTATCATTCACGGCCAGGATAATATCTGCCGCCATCCTGGTAACTCCGATGGTGTTGGCCTGCATAAAAACTATTCGACCCTGGTCATCTTTGTGAACCTGGATGAAGTCCTGGTACTGCAGGTTATTATCCCACACCTTTTGCTGGACAGAACGGTTGATAGCCTCGGTTGCTATCTGGGTTACTCTTGCTTCAGCAATCTTCAGGATTGTAGAACGCAGCAGGCGTTCCATACCGGCGAAAGACGAAACCAGGATAAGGAAAAGAAGTAGCCAGCCAAGAAAAATTGGAAAGGACCGCCGTTTCTTAAACAATGGCTTCCACTCCTCTCCCCTTGCCCCTCCCTCTAACTCCCTCCCCAGGGGAGGGATAACAAAAATTTATTAAGGTAACTATCTTAAGCTATTATTATGAAAAACATTCCGGGAAAGTAACCAGCAGATATTACCAGGAGCGCTTTAATTCACCTTCAGCTTTACAAACTTACGCCTGCCGGACTGGACGATCATTCCCCCCGCCGGAATCAGGGTATACGCCGGTTCCTCTACCTTCAATCCATCTATTTTTACAGCCCCCTGTTGAATTAGACGGCGTCCTTCGCTTGTGCTGGGAACCAGCCCCGCCAGCAACATCAGCCTGGGCAGCCAAATAGAACCATTCTCCAACATATCCGGGCTTATCTCAAATTCAGGAATCTCGTATGGCAATTCGTGCTGCTGAAAAACTCTCTTAAACTCCTCCTTCGCCCTTTGTGCCGTTTCTTGATCATGGTAAAAAGAGACGATCTCATAAGCCAGCCGCATCTTTACATCCCGCGGGTGCAGGCTGCCACCGGCCAGTTTGGCCGCGATGCTCCGCAATTCCTCCAACGGCACAGGGGTAACCAGTTCAAAGTAGCGCGTGATCAGTGTATCCGGTATAGACATGGTTTTGCCGTACATTTCCCGCCCGGATTCATCAATTCCTATATAGTTACCCAGGCTCTTACTCATTTTCCGGGTACCGTCCAGACCTTCTAAGATCGGCATCATTAAGGCCACCTGCGGTTCCAAGCCGTATTCCTTCTGTAAAACCCTGCCCATTAAAAGGTTGAACTTTTGATCCGTACCTCCTACCTCCACATCCGACTTCAAGATCACTGAATCATATCCCTGCATAAGAGGATAAAAGAACTCGTGAATGCCAACCGGCAGACCTTCTTTAAATCGCCTTGCAAAATCGTCCCGCTCCAGCATCC
>DMIY01000176.1 GCA_003457075.1 Desulfotomaculum sp.
GCTGGTTGATTTAAATCAACCAGCTTTAATCATAATTGACTGGTTGGCCCTTTCTAATTCCTTTTAGCTTGATGTATAATATATTCATCAAGTGAGGTGACATTGATGAGCAATTTGTTTTTTCACGCCTTGGACAAAAATTTGATTAATGAAGCGCCTCTCGCAGAAAAAATGCGCCCCCGCACATTGGAAGAATTTGAAGAACAAAGCTTCCTCGTAGGGCCCGGCGCCCTGCTCCGGCGTTCTATCGAAGCGGATAATTTACAATCTATTATTCTTTACGGGCCTCCAGGGAGCGGCAAAACCACCCTGGCCCGGATCATCGCTAACCTGACACGTTCTCACTTTACTACCATCAACGCCGTAATGGCCGGGGTAGCCGATATTCGCCGGGTAATCGAAGAAGCCAGGGAACGGCGTGCCCATTACGGGCAAAAAACTACCCTGTTCATTGACGAAATCCACCGCTTCAACAAGGCTCAACAAGATGCCCTGCTTCCCGCAGTGGAAAACGGGCTCATCACTCTAATTGGCTCTTCTACCGAGAACCCCATGTTTTCGGTAAACCGCCCCCTTTTGAGCCGTTCCCGCATTTACCGCCTCAACCCTCTTTCCGACCAGGCCGTTACCCGCATCATCAACCGTGCATTACGGGATACGGAACGGGGAGTTGGAGGTTACCAGGTGGAAATAGAGCCGGCTGCCATAGAACATTTCGCCAGGATAGCCAATGGCGATGCACGCGCTGCACTGAACTACCTGGAACTGGCCGTGCTGACCACGCCGCCCGACAATTCCGGCAAAAGGCGAATCACCACGGCCACAGCCGAAGAAGCAAGCCAGCGCCGCGTACTGAACTATGACAAAGCTGACGAACATTACGACGTGGTTTCTGCCTTCATCAAGAGCATGCGTGGCTCAGATCCCCAGGCTGCGTTATACTGGCTGGCCCGTCTTATTTATGCCGGTGAATCAGTGGAATTCATCTCCCGGCGAATCATGATTCACGCTGCGGAAGATGTCGGCCTGGCCGACCCCCAGGCGCTGGTGGTGGCAACATCTGCCGCGCAGGCAGTGGAACACATCGGATTGCCTGAAGCAAGGATTGTGCTGGCCGAAGCTGCGCTATACATAGCCCTGGCTCCCAAGAGCAACTCTGTATTAAAGGGAATTAACCGCGCCATGGAGGCGGTGGAAAAAGAACGGGCCGACCCTGTACCACTTCACTTAAGAGATGCCAGTTACCCGGGGGCAACTGCCCTGGGCCACGGCAAAAACTACAAATACCCCCACGACTACCCCGGCCACAGAGTAAATCAACAATACCTGCCACCAGGGCTGGAAAAAGCGGTTTTCTACGAACCATCAGATCAAGGGGAAGAAAAGGAAATAAAAAAGTAATGTTTTCAAGCCACAGTAATAACCTTACCCGCTCCGGCCAAGTGCTCAACTATTTCGTACATATTGCTTATTCGCCCGACGGCAAGCTTTTCTTTCAGCTTGTAATATTCCAGGCACGTTCCACATGACAGCACTGTAGAGCCTTTCCCCATCATTGCTTGCAGTTGTTCGATTACCGGAGAACCCTTCGTACTCAGATAAACCCCCGTATTTAAAAAAACCAGAGCCCGGGGAAGGACTGCCTGTTCACTTAAAGCAACAAAAAGGCTTTTCATCAGCACCTGGCCCAGGTCGGCCGAGCCCTGACCGAAGAGGTTGGAAGTAACCAGGTAGGTTATCTCATCTAATCGATCTTTATCAACCGCTTCGGGAACGGGATTCCTTTCTTCCTGTTTGATAAAGTCCTTATCAGTACTTTTTCTGGTAATACTCAGGACATACTCACCGTTGTTTTCTTTTACTTCTACCCTGTGCCCCGCATTTTGGGCCAGGAGAGTTACATTCTCCCTTGCCGCCGGATTGTCCACAACCACGATCAACGTAGCCCCCGGCGCCACTTCTTCCAGCGCTTTCTTCGTATTTACAACCGGCTGCGGACAGGCCAGTCCCCGGCAGTCTATTTTTTTCATTAAAAAACCCGCCCCCCATTTATCTTTTGCAGCAAGCAACAAAGAAAAACAATAGAAATCTACTTTCGCACGTTGATCAGCACCCCGTCCCGCTTAATTACCTGTCCGACGACGCGTGCTTCGTCTGCGCCATGCCGGCTCAAACGATCCACCAGCATCCCGGCTTTTTCTGCTCTTACAGCAATAAACAAGCCGCCAGAAGTTTGCGGGTCAAACAAAATGGCCTGTTCAGCCTGGGTAATACCTGGATCAAAAACCACCTTATCTTCCAAGTAATCACGGTTATTATAGGCCCCGGCCGGAATTATGCCCATGGCAGCCAGATCTCCCACCTGGGGCAACAAAGGAATCTCCCCCTGGTGAAGAATCAAGCTGACCCCACTGGCCTGGGCCATTTCCGCGGCATGACCCAAAAGCCCGAACCCCGTAACGTCGGTACAGGCATGAGCGCCTGCTTCTTTCATGACCAGCGAAGGCTCACGATTAAGAGCAACCATACTGGCTACGAATTTTCCATAAACTTCTTCCATGATCATATCCGCTTTTAAGGCCGTGCTGATAATACCCGTACCCAAAGGCTTGGTAAGGACCAACAGATCTCCCGGTCTGGCGCCGGCATTGGTAATCACCTCTTTAGGGTGCACCAGGCCGGTGACGGCCAGGCCGTACTTGG
>DMIY01000103.1 GCA_003457075.1 Desulfotomaculum sp.
AAAATTTATTTTAAAAGAAGGATTTATCTAAATAAGGGCGAAGTAAAAGTATATAGTTAAAAAAAATTGAAAATTGTCCTGAAAAAGGCAAACCTGCCGAAAGGCAGGGACGCAAAGCCAACGGACCTAAGGTTTAAAAAATGAGGGTGGCCGGGTTGCCGGGGTTAGTAGAAGGTTTATAGTTTTTTAAACCTGTCCACGCCGGACAGGTTTTTATTTTTTAATAACCGCAAGTAGAGATTGTCGAAAAAGTTCAAATTCCTTCCCTCAAGGGGAGGGTTAATAATAGGGTTTTTCGACGGTCTTGAGGAAGGAGGCGATGCGTGTTATACGGAAGATAAACCTGAATACAGGTTTATCTGGAAACCATATAAACAGTAGTTAGCCGCGAGACTATTCGATGCTTGCTTCATGCCCGAAAGTGTAATAAAGTCCGAAGGAAAAGGAAATATCATAGGAGCGTGAGCGTATGGAAACGGAACAGATTACTATCCAGGTCGATGCCGAAGCAGCGCGCGTTTTTAAATCAGCTTCCGCAGAAGATCGGCGGAAATTGGAGGCTCTGCTTAGTATTCGACTCAGTGAAATAACCCGGACGCGGGAATCTCTGAAAGCAATAATGAATGAAATCAGCCAGAAAGCAGAAGAACGCGGTCTTACGCCGGAAATCCTGAAGGCAATACTCAATGAAGACTAAAGGAAAGTACGTCTTCGACACAAGTGTTATCGTCAGCGCACTCCTCTTGAAAGATTCTAAACCCCGCCGGGCATTTGATTTAGCACTTGATCACGGCGTGATTTTGCTATCTTTGCCTATAGTGAAGGAATTGAACGAGGTACTCAGCCGCTCGAAATTCGATCGCTATTTGCTTCGAGAAGAACGGGAGTGCTTCTTATCTGGATTGGTTTTGGAAGCGGTATTTGTCGAAATCAATGAAGCGGTGAAAGCCTGCCGTGACCCGAAGGATGATATATTTCTCGAACTGGCGGTTAATGGTACGGCGACTTGCATTATTAGTAGCGACAAAGATCTTCTAGAACTCAACCCATTCAGGGCGATACCTATTATGAACCCGAATGAATTCATTTCTCTACTCCAGTCTGGGCGTAGATAAACCAGCAGCTAACAATCGGCTGAACTGGACGGCGGAATTGCTTTTTTTCGATGTGACGCGGTCACTGCCAATTAGCCAAAACGTTAGTTGCCGTATGAAGTACTTAATCAAAAACTTCTTCAAGGGAGGTTTCCCGTGACTAATATCCTGCTGATCGTAATCCTCATACTACTCGTCGTTGTGGTAACGCTTCTGCTCACGCTCTTGAGGAAAGCATTGCAAGCCGATGCATCAGTGCTTACTTCCCGTTTGGATGCTTTCGAAAAGGCGCAGGAACGTACCGAGCGTGCGGTAAGAGAGGAAGTGGGCCAAAACAGGGATGAACTGGGCAAGGCGGCGCGAGAGCAGCGGCAGGAGCTTACCGAAGCCTTCAAGACATTCGGTGATTCCGTGGTGCAACGAATGATGGATGTTGCTAATATGCAAAAGGGGCAACTCGAAGCTTTCTCCGATCAACTTGGCTCCTTCGCTAAAGCCAGCGGGGAAAAGCTCGACGGTGTTCGTGTCGAATCCGCTACTGGATCGAAGCAACTCCGGGAAGAAGTCGTGACGACGCTGAAGAGCATCTCTGAGACGATGGCCAAAACAATGAAAGATTTGGCCGTCGCCGAAAAAGCACAGCTTGAAGCATTCTCAGGGCAGATCGCCTCATTGACGAAGACCAGTGGAGAGAAACTCGACGGTATCCGAACAGAGTCCGCCACCGGAGCCAAACAGTTAAGAGAAGAAGTTATTGCAGCTCTCAAGGGGATCACGGAGGCCACCACCAAAACAATGGGCGAGTTGGCGCATCTTCAGAAGACACAGCTTGAAGCCATGTCATCTGCGATTGGGAAACTTTCAGATTCAAATGAGAAGAAACTGGAGGCGGTCAGGGTCACGGTGGAAGGTAAACTCCAAAGCATGCAGATTGATAACGCCAGGCAGCTTGAACAAATGCGGCAGACCGTAGACGAGAAACTCCAGGGGACGCTTGAAAAGCGTCTGGGCGAGTCCTTCAAGCAAGTCAGCGAACGTCTGGAACTGGTACACAAGGGACTTGGAGAGATGCAGACTCTTGCCACGGGTGTTGGCGACCTTAAAAAGGTACTCACAAACGTCAAGACCCGTGGGACGTGGGGTGAAGTGCAGCTTGGGGCGCTATTGGAGCAAGTGCTCAATCCTGATCAATTCGCTACCAATGTGGCCACGAAAGATGGCAGCGAGCGTGTCGAGTTTGCGATCAAGTTGCCGGGACAAGGCGCTGACAAGGATGAGATGGTCTGGCTTCCGATTGACGCCAAGTTCCCTGTCGAAGACTATCAACGTCTGATTGAAGCTCAAGAGAGGGCCGACGTCGAAGGAGTTGAAGCGGCAGGAAAGCAATTGGAGAACCGTGTCAGAGCTTGTGCATGGGACATCTGCGGGAAGTACTTAAACCCGCCAAAGACCACCGACTTCGGCATTCTATTTTTGCCCATAGAGAGCCTCTTTGCCGAAGTCATCCGCAGGACGGGTTTAGCCGAGACTATCCAACGGGAGTGCCGTGTGGTAATAGCCGGCCCGACTACCCTGTGGTCTATTTTGAACAGCCTTCAGATGGGCTTCCGCACGCTTGCCATCCAGAAGCGTTCTAGCGAGGTCTGGAACCTCCTTGCCGCGGTCAAAACCGAGTGGTCGAAGTATGGCGATGTTCTGGACGCAGTGCAAAAGAAATTGCATCAGGCGTCAGACACGATCGAAAAGGCCAAAATGAGGTCGAGGGCCGTTGGGAGGAAGCTCAAGGATGTGCAAGAGCTTCCCGTTAGTGAGGTTACCGCCTTGTTGCCCCTTGACGAGCCGGAAGATGATAAGTAAGCCCGCGAGTCCTTCGCCAATTTTCTTCACGATTCTCCGCGTTTCGTCGTCCGGGTAAACGTACAGGTATCGGTCCCTTTGCGGATCGCCGGGGATATAGCCGGGTTCGTAAGGCTTGGTGTCGGGGTAACCGTATGTTATATCTCCTGCGCCGCCGCCAGGTACGTTTCCCACAACCGTGCCGGTTGGAGGGACGTCAATGTCACGGGCGTTACCACTGAAGATGTTGACCTTTGCGATCACCTGGAAAGAAGCAACAGTGAGGCTTAAACCAGCCAAAATGGAATATTAAAACCTTTTGGTTCCGGCTTGTCTGGGTTAAGGGATATCCACGAATATATTCAGGTCTTTTCTAAAAAGAATCTGGACATTTTAAACGAACCAGGTTTATTTGAGGGCTTTCATGATCGCATGAGAATACTTACATAAAAAGCCTTGCATAAACAAGCCCCCAGTATATAATTATAATGATGGTATAATAGTGAGAGGTGGCAGATCTTGACACTTAGCGTTGGCCTACCCAAGGGCTTGTTTTATTATTATCTCTATCCTTTTATAGAAGATTTTCTGCGTTCTTTGGGCGTCAGGGTGGTTCTCTCTGCGCCGACGGATGCCCGCATCCTGGCCTCCCTTACCTGCTGCCCAACTGATGAACCCTGTGTTTCAACAAAGCTCTTCTATGCCCACACGAAAAATTTACTGGAAAAAGAGGTGGATTACTTTTTTATCCCCGCGCTTTCCAGCCTCGAACCGGGGAGTTATTGCTGTCCGAAGTTTATTGGCGCCGCTTTTATGGTGCAGAGCGGCCTGGGGATTTCTCCGGAACGAATCCTGGCGCCGGAAATAAATGAAAAGGAAAAGCCCGGCAACTGGCAAAAGAATTTATACCGGTTAGGCGAGCACCTGGGGGTGGGGCGAAAGAAAGTACAGCAGGCTATTCAGGCCGGGCAAAAGCAGCAGGAGACATTTCACCGGTTCACCCGGGAGGGATTGACCGTTCCGGAAGCTTATGCCCGGCTAGCCGGTTTATCTTCTGCAAAAGAACGGATTTTTGACCCGGCGGCCTGCTACGATCCGCAGCAGGTAATCGGGGTGATGGGTCACCCGTATATCCTGTACGATTTTGTCGGGCATAACATTGTAGCGCGCTTAAGAGAATACAGCCGGGTCGTTACGGCCGAAATGGTTTCTTTGGAAGATAGCCGAAGAGAGCTGGCCACCGTCTACGAGGGTGAAAAAATGTGGACTAACGAGGGTCATCTGCTGGGCGCAGCGCTTCACCTACTACGCCGGCACCTAGTGAAGAAGATGGTTTTTGTGGAAGCTTTTGCCTGCGGCCCGGCTTCGATCATTGAACCTTATCTGGAGGAAGAGGCCGAACGGCAGGGCATCCCCTTTTTGCTCCTGACGGTGGACGAGCATACCGGCGAAGCAGGCCTGCTGACACGCCTGGAGGCCTTTGTCGATACTGCTGACGGGCGGACGGATAGGCAGCAGCAACAGCATTACTTCCAGGACAATCTTCCCCCCCATACCGTTTTTACAGATCATGATAACGGGCGGAAGGGCAGGCAAGAGCAAGGAGAGGGGTCCGGGCCAGTGTTTGTTCCTGGCGCGCGACCCGCCCAGTTAAAAATAGGTGCTCCTTCCGTGGGTTGGTCGGATAAGGCCATTGCCGCCGTCCTGGAAAGTTGCGGCGTAGATATGGTCCCTACCCCGGCGGTGACCAGGAAAACGGTGGAGTTGGGCAAGGAACTCGCCCCGGAATTCATTTGTTACCCCATGATTACCGTGCTGGGACAGATCCGCGAACTTCTTGAAGCAGGGGCGAACATGATTATCATGGTGGGCGGAAAAGGGCGCTGCCGCCTGGGTTGGTACGCGCAGATCCAGGATTTGTTGCTCAGGCGCAAGGGGTATGATTTTCAATTGGTGATTATTGATTCCCCGGTGCCCTTGCGGAAGAACTGGCGGAAGTTTAAAGAAGATATTAAACTGGTCACCAATAATTCCTCTTGGTGGAAAATACTGCGCGGCTTCTACTTGGGTTATTTAAAAATGCGGGCTTTAGACGAAGCCGAAAAACTTGTCCGGCGGAAAAGAGCTTACGAAAGTAAACCGGGCGCGGCCGGGCAGCTCCAAAAAAAGTTTATTCGCCGCGTCTTAGCGACCAGTAATCCAAAAGATATCGAGCGGGCAAAACAGGATTTTGATGAAGAGTTGCATATTCTCCCCGAAGAGCGTCTGAACACTTTAAAGGTGAGAATTGTGGGCGAGTTTTACGCCGTCATCCAGAATTTTGTAAACAATAATATTGAAGAATTTTTAACTTCCCGTCCTGGTTTGCGGGTGCAGATCGAACGGGACATGACGGCCAGCGGCTGGTTTGACCTCCACGTGCTGCATAAAAAGCACTCTATCCGGCGATACCAGCAGGTGATTACCGCGGCCGCGCCCTATTTGCCGGTTTCGGTTGGCGGACATGGACAGGAAAGCATTGGGGAGGTTTTTCGGGCTAAACAGGAAGGGGTAGACGGGATAATCCACCTTTTCCCCTTTACCTGTATGCCGGAAATTGTTGCGCAGAGCATTTTAATTCCCTTGTGCGCCGAGCTCGATTTGCCCTTTCTTTCCCTGGTCGTCAGCGA
>DMIY01000106.1 GCA_003457075.1 Desulfotomaculum sp.
TGAGGTAACGGCATAGCCATAAAATTTTTTGAGGCGCCCGTTAACAGGCGCCTCCTTTGGTTCCGTGCATTACTTAACAACTTGTGCGGTAAGGCTTCTCTTTAAACCCCACCTCCTTCAAACCTTGTTACTTGATATATATGGTGCGAGTTCAAAAGACTTGCCTGGTAATTTATACTTTATGCCGGCAGCATTATCCTTTCAGGCTGGCCACAATATCGCCAAGCACCTTTTTTATATCCTGGTCACCGTTAATGTTTTTCAGCAAACCTTTTTCCCTGTAGTAATCTATGAGTGGCTGGGTTTGTGCGTCATAAACGTCCAGCCGGTTAGAAACCGCTTCTTCGTTATCATCGCTGCGCTGATAAAGCTCCCCACCGCAGGCGTTACATTTCCCTTCCACCTCCGGCAGATTAAAAAGCACGTGATAGCTTGCCCCACAATTCCTGCAAACCCGGCGGCCGGTCAACCTGGCCATTAACCTTTCCCGCGGCACGTCGATATTGATTACACCATCCAGCTTAATGTTCAAGGACTGTAAAGTTTCGTCTAAAGCCTTAGTCTGGGGCAAAGTACGCGGGAAGCCATCCAGCAAAAATCCTTTGGCGCAGTATGGCTGGCCAAGACAATCCCTGACCATACCCACTACCACTTGATCAGGCACCAATTCACCCTTATCCATGTATTCCTTGGCCTTTTTACCCATCTCGGTGCCTTCCTTGATCGCGTTGCGAAACATGTCACCTGTTGAAATGTGGTTGATCTTCAACTCCTTTACCAGTACCTCCGCCTGGGTTCCCTTGCCGGCGCCTGGCGGGCCCATGATCAACAGATTCAAATAAATCCCCTCCCCGTTATTTTTCTTTCCAAACCGGGCCGAATGGCCAAAAAAATTATACCACAAGGCCAACCCGCAAAAAACAAAAATAATTTTCTATAGAACTACCTTCTTGTTCCATATTTGTAAGCCAGAAAAGAGAAAATTTCTACGGGATCAAGTTTTCGGCAACCTGGATAATGCCTGTTGCAAATCTCCTTCAGGCAGAGGGTAATCGATCAGATTTCCGGATAAATAATTATCATAAGCAGCAAGATCCAGAAGTCCATGACCGCTAAGATTAAAGAGAATGGTCCTGGCTTCCCCGGCTTCCCTGGCCTCTATAGCCTCTATTATAGCCTGCTGAATGGCGTGGGCCGATTCCGGAGCAGGTACAATACCCTCGCTATGGGCAAAAAGAATGGCGCTCTGGAAAATTGGGGTCTGATTAAACGCCCGGGCCTCAATAATTCCATCGGCAACCAATTGGCAAAGCAGCGGAGCGCTACCGTGATACCTTAAGCCTCCGGCGTGAATGCCGGGAGGTATGAAATGCGAACCAAGGGTATACATGTACAAAAGCGGGGTAAAACCAGCAACATCGCCAAAATCATAAGTATGCAGTCCGCGCGTAAGTGTAGGACAGGCGGTAGGCTCTACTGCTACCATACGTACCTTTGTTCCTTTCGTAAGCTTATCATAGGCAAAAGGAAAAGCAAAACCACCGAAATTACTGCCCCCGCCAACGCAGCCAATTACTACGTCGGGGTAATAGCCTGCCTTTGCCATTTGTTCTTTGGTCTCCAGGCCAACCACTGTCTGGTGCAGCAAAACGTGATTTAAAACACTGCCCAACGAATAGTTTGCATCCTCCCGGCCGGCGACATCCTCGATCGCTTCACTGATAGCAATGCCCAGGCTGCCTGGTGTATCAGGATTTTCGGCAAGGATCTGGCGGCCTGTATTGGTCTGTTCACTCGGGCTGGCAAATACCTGCGCCCCGAAAACCTCCATGATCGAACGGCGGTAAGGCTTTTGTTGGTAACTTACCTTAACCATATAAACAGTGCATTCGAGACCAAAAAAATTACAGGCCTGGGAAAGAGCCGTACCCCACTGGCCTGCACCCGTCTCGGTAGCCAGCCGCTTTATACCTTCCTGCTTATTATAGTAAGCTTGCGCAACAGCCGTATTTAACTTATGACTACCGGCAGGACTGACTCCTTCATATTTATAAAATATACGTGCAGGCGTATCCAGTGCTTTCTCTAAACGAAAGGCCCTGAAAAGCGGGGTAGGACGCCACAAACGGTAGATTTCCCGTACCTCCTCCGGAATTTCAAGCCATCGTTCTTGTGACGCCTCCTGCATGATCAGACCCATAGGGAAAATGGGCTTTAAATCATCGGGGCTTAACGGCTGTCCGGTGGCTGGGTGTAAGGGTGGCTTGGGCAGGTTTGGCATGTCCGCCTGAATGTTATACCAATGGGTAGGGATTTCCTTTTCTGTGAGCATTATTTTCACGTCGTCCATCTCTTCATAACTCCTCTCTACTCAATAATTTAAATTTACGGTCTAAAGATTACGGTTCTATTGTATTTAATTCAAATAATTAAATCAAGAGGGTAAATAAATTGCAGGAATCGTGCTTCCATATTATAATAACTAATTAAACAGCTTCTCCCTATATCTTCAACTGTCGAAAGGTTTTGTGCCATACCATCTTAGGGGTAAAGATCGAAAAGCGGGGTAAAAAAGGCTTTACCGGCGACTCGTGAGAGTTTCCGGGAATCTACAAAGTTTCAAGAAAAAAGGATGGTGCTTTAAGTGCGTATTCTTATTGCCGGTGCAGGAGCTTTGGGTTCAGTTTTTGGCGGCTTTTTAAAGCTGGCTGGTTATGAAGTGACCCTTCTGGGCCGCTTGTGGCACCTGGAAGCCATCAAAAAAAGCGGTCTGATGATTGAAGGAATTTGGGGCCGTTATACAATAAGCGACCTTTTACTTGCTGTTTCACCGGCAGATTTAAAAGGTATTTACGATTTAGTTTTCGTTACTGTCAAGGCCAATGATACTTCTTCCATAGCCGGGATGCTGACTGATTTTATCCATACCAGTTCTTTGGTAGTTTCACTTCAAAACGGCTTAGGGAACGTTGAAACTTTGGCTTCTCGTTTGGAGACAAACAACCTGGCTGCCGGACGGGTGATTTTTGGTGCGGAAATTACATGCCCCGGCGCTGTACGCGTGACAGTTATTGCCGATGATGTGGTTATAGGTCCGCCATTTGCAAGCATCCCGGAGTCACGACGGGCGCAAATAGCTAAAGCGGCCGGCTTATTAGCCAGCGCAGGCATTCCTTGTCGCTATGACGATAATGTGCAAGGTCTAATTTGGGCCAAAGCCTTTTACAACTGTGCCCTTAATCCTCTGGGGGCCTTGTTTGGTTTAAATTACGGCCAGTTGGCCGACAATCCTTATGCCCGGAGGGTTATGGAAGAAATTATCAGGGAGGCTTTTGCAGTTGCTCTTTCCCATAACGTAACTTTGCCCTGGGTCAACTCCCAAGAATACCTGAAAACTTTTTATCAGGATTTATTGCCACCAACGCGCAACCATCGCCCTTCTATGTTGCAGGATATTGAGCGTGGCCGGTCAACCGAAATAGATGCTTTAAATGGACGCATTGCAGACTGGGCCAGGGAATCAGGTTTAAGCGCCCCCGTTAATGAAACAATTACCGGGCTGATTAAAATTCGAGAAATATTAACCTTCCAGTCCTGTGGATGATTTCCTTGATAGAGGAAGGTAAATCCTAAGAAGCTGATGATTAATCATCAGCTT
>DMIY01000033.1 GCA_003457075.1 Desulfotomaculum sp.
AACTGGGGTGCTGTATTCATCAGAAGAAACCTCCTCATAGTCTCTGTGCTTTTTCCATTCAGCGACTACACAGACTACAATGTTTTATCATCACGAGTTATCTCGTGGTTTTCGCTGAGTTGCATTAGATGTTTTCTTCTTTTTTTCTCCCCTGGAGAATACTTGTAATCACTCACAGTTATTTTACAGCTACATCATAATATATAAACTCTTGAAATAGTTTTGTATTTGCTCTTCCTGGACATTCTAAATTTCAGGAGTGGGTGTAATGACGGAGTGGATAATGGATTACCTCGGCGTTCTGGGAATGGGAGGCCTTTTTCTGGGAGTAGTTATAGAGGCCATGGGTGTTCCTTTCCCCGGGGGCTTAATGGTGATCATGGCAGGGTTTTTAGTTAACCAGGGGAGATTTGACTTTTTTCATGTCTTGTTTGCTGTCCTGTTAGGATTTAATATAGGCGCCACTATTGCTTACCTGATTGGAAAACAGGTTGGAGAACCGTTCCTGTTTCGTTTCGGCAAGTACCTGCGCGTTACTCCCCGGCGTATTAAGCGTGCTCAGGACTGGCTGGAACGTTCATCCGCAGCTTTTATTATTTTTGGACGTTTTGTCCCTATGATCAGTAATCTGACTCCATATATAGCTGGTATAAGTGGGTTAGGTATTTTAAAATTTATCAGCTATAACTTCGTTTTTACCCTTATCTGGTCGCTTTTTAATTTGGGTGTAGGGATGTTTTTTAGTTATAACTGGAGTTATTTGTTGCGTTTTATGCATTTCTGGTTGCCGCTGCTTGCAGGGGGTTTACTCAACTTGTGTCTTCTTTTGCTGTATTTGAGGCGTGATCGGCTTAAAGTTTAAGTATATTAAAAAATCGATTACAGTTCTAAAGAACAATAGGTAACAGCTTGACATGTCCCCGGACAGCCAGCATTTCGTCTAGTATGGCAATTGCACCGAGAACTCCTTCGATTTTTAAAGCAAAATCTACCGCCGCGGCGAGATCCTCTTTTTTTTGCACCAGGTTGGCAGATGCCGTTGCCACAGCATCTGCCAGGGCTGCAGAAGGTGAGAGCACCACCACTGCATCGGCGATGCCGAAGCTCAAAGAGTGACCAACTGTGCCTGATGAAGTACAAATTCCTATTGGGCTAAGTTTGGGCCTTATTTCCAATGCCAACCGCTGGTTCAAAGAAGATTTACCGGCGAAAATACCAATCTGTCTGATGCAACTGGTACGCAGGTAAATATCTCCACCGTTTTCTACAATAACATCTCTTGAGTATCTGGCCAGCGACCGGCCTACGCATTCCGCTACCGCACCGGCTACTGCAGCCATGGGTCCTACTCCGGCCCGGCGGGCGGCAGATGCCATTTCTACAACAATAGGCGGAGCGTCGGGAAGTACTTCATGGGGGGCTATTGCTTTTACAAATGCCGGATCCCGCTTTATATATTCTTCCAGTGGGATCCGGCATTGTTTCGTTGCCTGTTCCGCCCGTTTTGCCAGTTCTTTCGAAAATCGTTCCTTGCGGATACCAATATCCAGGTCGGTTTCTTTAACCACCACCTGGAAATGGATCAAGTCGTTTTGCCTGTGTTGTTGGCGGTAAGTACGTTCCCGGTACTGCAAAGTTAGAACTGAACCTCCATGGCCCACATGGGACAAGCTTTTACGCATAGTTGACAAACAATGCACTTGTCTTCGTTGAAAAACACTTCCATGCTCTGCCGTTCTATAAACAGGGCGCCTGTAGGACAAATGGCGGTACACGCGCCACACATTGTACAGCGTGATTCGTTACGGGCAATTCCCTCAATCAAAGGTTGAACTGCAACTCCCTCCTGTCGCAGGTATTCCAGACCCTGATTATACTGTGCTCCTGTTAATTCTAAAACCATTGTGCCTTCTTTTTGAGGATTGACGTTAGCCTTTAAAATATTGATGACCAGGTCGTAGTCTTTAACCAGACGATAAATTATAGGTTTTTCAGAAATATCGGCACTGAATCGTAAAACTATTCTCTCCGGAGCCATTTTAAAATTTCCTCCTTTTCTTTTAGCCATTGAGTACCCTTGCTTTTATTTTATCTTCCGGTGAAGGTAGTAGTTGTACCGGTTCGGCAATTAAAAACTTCCCTTCCTGGATCCATTGCTTGAGGATTTCAGCAATCTTTCTAGCCCTGGGGTAACTGGAAAGGGGCGCAGTAGAAACTTCTTTCCCCATGACAATAATTTTGCCTGATTTTAGTTCAGCATAGCTGACATAGCCCAGGTTATCTGATCTTCTGTTTGGGTAAGCCTCGCTATAATCAACAATTGGGGCATATAGATCCTTATCTTTTGCTGCAGCATAGCGGGCAATTTCTTCGTTTAGAATAGGAATGGGAATACCTGTTCCTACGGTTAAGGTTGCTCCATAGCCAGGGTAACTGGTGCCCCTGAGCCATTGCGGATCCATCTGTTTCAAGTCACCGATTAAAGAAAGAGTGCCGCCGGCCGGTCCTAGTTCACGGCCCGTTTCGTCTTTGGGAACAGAAGGAAAATGTTGAGTGCCGTGCCAGGCAACGTAACCTATGCCACCGCCTAAAAAGATTCTGGTCCCAACTCCTATAGTATTAAAATATGGGTCCTTCAGCAAAGGACTGAGTTGACCTGCGCTGCAGTAATGCGCATTAGCCAGATTAGGCTTGAGCACCCCCATATAGGTATAGATTGTGCGCGAACTGAGGTTGACAGCACAGTTATAGTTTTGGTATGCGTTGCGAGGATTAAACAAGGTGGCTTCGTTTATGTCGTCTAAAGTGATCATGGTTTCAATTTCCCGCCGGGGGTAGCAGTCCGTACCGTAGGCGGTAGCCTTTAACCTGATTGGCTTGCGTCCTGCCAATTCCTGAATGACATGACCCCCACCATAGCGAAATTCACCCGGGTAGTTGCTGTTCAAGGGATCATCTTCCGGAACTTCAGTAGCTCCAAGGTACGCATCTACCGCTGCAATGCCTGTGTAGGCAGGTATATTATTCAGCCAGACCCGGTGCATTTTTATGCGTGGCGCAGAATGCCCGAAACTCAAGAAGACGCCTGAAGAACACATCGGACTGAAAGTGCCGGTAGTAACCACATCCACCTCCCGGGCCGCCTGGGTAAGGCCTTTTTGTTCAACCAGGACAATTAACTCTTCCACCGTTAATACTACCGCTTTGCCGGTTTTAATCCGTTCATTAATCTCGGCATAAGTTTTTTGCGTGTTCATTAATCATATCCCTCCAGTGTTGTGCTCCATTCCAAACGTAAGAAAGCCCCTTCCAACATAGAAGAGGCCTGGCATACTTTTCAAGGTATCCTCTTATCTGTCAGCAGAAATACTCTCCTGCAGGAATTGGCACCATTCCTTTGACCTGACTTTCCCGCGTCGGTACGGGCAACAAAAACTAAAAGGCGGTTGCCGGGCTTCATCGGGCCAGTCCCTCCGCCGCTCTGGATAAGAGGTGTTGCTATTGAGTTATGACCAGGAGTCTATCTCATCCGTTTTGCCGCCGTCAACTCCTAATTGTAGCCAATTCGCCAATCCGGCGGACCCCACTAACCGCGTCTGGTGCATACTCGGCGCCGATCTCTGCCGCGTATTCAGCGTGTAGCACTGCCCCGCCCACGATCACCGGCACCTTGATGCCGGCGGCAGCCAGCTGTTCCATCACCGTGGCCATCTCAGTCATCGTTGTGGTCATCAATGCGCTCAGGCCGATGACTGCTGGATTTTCGATGCGCGCCGCTTCGACCACCCGCTCGGGCGCAACGTCGCGGCCGAGATCGATCACCTGGAAACCGTGACTGCGTAACAGCAGGGCGATAATATTCTTGCCGATGTCGTGCATGTCGCCGCGCACAGTCGCCAGGATGACTTTGCCGCGCTCGACGGCCGGCCCGTCCGCAGCTAAAAGGGGCTCAAGGACCGCGAACGCACAATGCGCCGCCTCTGCCGCAAGCAGCAGTTGGGGCAGAAAGGCCCGCTGCGCCTCGTACTCGTCGCCAATGGTCGTGAGGGCCGGGATAACCAACTGGTTGATGATAGT
>DMIY01000007.1 GCA_003457075.1 Desulfotomaculum sp.
CACTTACTGGGAAGATGACACTTTCAGGCAGGAAATAAAAGACAAAGGGAAGAAAACGAGAAACTATCTGGAAAAGATAGTACAGGATTACCCGGAAATACAGGGGGAAGTACGCGGCAGGGGTCTTATGCAGGGCATCGCCTGCGGTGTAGCAGGACTGGCAGAGAAAATCTGCGCCGCCGCCTTCAAGCATGGTCTGATCATAGAAACTTCCGGGCCAGACAGCGAAGTGGTAAAGCTGATGCCGCCCCTGGTAATAGACGAAGCGGGACTTGACCAGGGGTTCCGGATTCTGGAGACAAGTATCCAGGAGCAGGGAATCCGGACAGTCGAATGGAAAGACTGGAATATAGAATACGGGCCTAAGAAAAAAAACCGGCCGGCGGATTGTGGCGTACCGGCTATCGCCTAAATATTTCTAAAGAGAGGAGAAATGAAGATGATTGTCAGAAATCTGGACGTTATTACCGGTACGAAGAATGATGTTGTTGCCGGGACATGGAGGAGCCGCCGGCTCCTCCTGAAAAAGGATGGAATGGGTTTTTCCCTCCACGACACCATAATCCGGGCCGGAACCGAAACCACTATCTGGTACAAGAATCATGTTGAGGCGGTCTACTGTATTAAAGGCGAGGGTGAGCTTGAGGTGGCTGCAGACGGGACCATCTATCCGCTCAAGGAGGGTATAATGTACGCCCTGAACAACCATGAAAAGCACTATTTGCGTGGAAAAACCGATCTGCGGATGATCTGTGTGTTCAACCCGCCGTGCACAGGCGGGGAAATACACGATGAGGACGGTTCCTATCCTCTTATTAATGACGATTAGATAAAAACAGCCATTAGTTGAATGAACCGGAAACTATTGAATATCATCCTTGATGCTGAGTTAAGTATGCAATCATATATGGTAACTAGAGCTTAAGGACATAGAAAAAGCTGATTAACGCAATATTGCAAGTCTGACCCCTATTTTCAGGTCTTTCAGGAAGTTTCCTGCTACGGCAATCAGGTTGGCAGGGCTGCCTGGCAGCACCAGTCCTGCTCCCTGTTCCAGACCAACTATTCTGGCGCCGTTGGCGGTAGCCGCCTGCAGGATTTCAGCAGTAGACAAACCTGCTTCGCGGTACAGTTCCAATTCTTTCAGGTAACCGTCGCCGTGCTGTACTCCCAGGGCTCCGGAATCGGTACCCACTCCTAAGGTTATCCCCATAGCGGATGCTTCCGCAATCATGGCTTGATGTTGGCGGTACGTTCTTTCTGCAATTTTCCGGTGTTCCGGGTTGATGTTGCGAACCCCGGGTTTTAGAGACCAGGCGGCTACCGGGATCAATGTGGGTACCCAGGGAATGTTCAGTTCCGCCAGCATTTTCAGGGAGTCGCGGCTAATGAAGTAGCCGTGTTCAAGAGAGTCGACGCCTGCACTGGCAGCCATAGTTACAGCCTGGTCGGAGTTGGCGTGGGCCATAACTGTAAGCCCCAGGGAGTGTGCTTCTTCAACAATAGTTTTGAGCTCTTCCTGGCTGAAATGGATGGGTCCAACTCTGCCGTATTCTTTGAAGCTTACTATTCCTGAAACAAGAACCTTGATTTGCCTTGCCCCGGCAGCGGCTAGCCTGGACACGGCTTCTGCCGGGTTAGCGCCGGTATTTTCGCCCAGAAAAGAACCGTACATATTTTTCTTGCGCAGGGCGTTTCCGGTAGCTATAATCCGGGGGCCGGTAATCTCGCCCTTTTGTACTTTTTTGCTGAATAGCAGGTTAATGCCGGCACTGTCTCCTCCGTCCCGGACGGTCAGGATACCATTGGCCAGGGTGTTTTTTAGCCTGGTGATCATCTGGCGCTGGATTTCGTTGGGATCCTTCCAGTTCTGCATGGCCTTTTCAGAATCTATGCCATCCAGCGCAAGATGGACGTGGCAGTCGATTAAACCGGGCATTATGGTAAGGTTGGAACAGTCGAGGAAGGAGTTTTTTTTGCGGTGGTTCTCATTTGTGCCGGATTCGGCCTTAGTGTCTGGCGGGGGGAGGGAGTGTATGTTTTTGATCATGCCGCTGTCGATGTGCAGAAGCATATCGTGCCTGGCAGGTGTTCCGTCGCCGGTAATCAGAGTACCGGCGAAGATAAAGTAATGGCCTTTTGCTGGTAGAGTAATTACTTGCATTGTTCGTTCCTCCGTAACTAACTATACTGGATTTAATGTTTTTGTACAACTCCATTTTAAGGGACACGGGTGAAGAGGGTTAAGGTTCTTTTAAACTTATCGATTTTGTATAGTAGGCAGGAATTGGTAAATAGAAAAAGAAAATTTAAAGATATTATTTCTTGGCTGATAGCTAAATAGCGTCAATCACGGGGAAATCGCGCCTGATCAACGAACTGGTTGTGGTTGGTCGTTTTGTCGTATGAAAGGTTAATCTGCCATTTATTTTTTTCTTTTCAGGGAGGAAGTTTACCATCTTGTAGCGTATTATTTTATTAGAGGTCTTTTTCAAAAAGGAGGTAATGGTCCTGCTTCTTCTGGCAATTAATGGCAGCCCGCGGCTGGCTGGTAATACTGCCTATCTGTTACTGAGCATGCAAGAAGTAGTAGAAAGTTTGGGGGCCGGGTTTAAATTTTTGCAGGTTACCGAAATTCTGGCCGGGCAGAAAGTTCCTTTTTGTGTTGCCTGTTCTCACCCCTGCGAAGGGAAATGTTACCAGGGAACACGCCTGGCTGAGGCATTTGATATAATGCGCGGGGCTGATGCGATTATTATTGGTAGCCCTGTTTACTTTGGCGCTATATCGGCGCCTCTTAAGGCGCTGTGGGATAAAACCAGGGTATTCCGGAGAGAAAAAGCTTTGCTGAATATAGTAGGAGGAGCGGTTGCCGTCGGTGGTGTGAGGTTTGGTGGCCAGGAACTTACTGTTAGAGGAATCCAGGATTTGATGTTATCCCAGGGGATGACCGTTGTTGGGGATTGGTGGCTGGAGGATGAGGCAGGGCATATGGGAGTATGCGCTCAAAGTCCGGCTAATAAAGATGCCGAGGGTCTTGAACGTATCCGTGTACTGGCTAAAAGGGTAGTGGAGGTAGCCCGGGCTACACAGGGTTTGCGCCGTAAAAGCCGGTGAAGCCGGAGAGCTGAAGCTTTAAAGGATACAAGACCCCCGGTTTTAATCTTGATTACGCCGGGGGTGTTTTTGTAAAGAGGCAGGGGGTAAGTTAATGGAGATCAGACTGCGCACCGAGGAACTGGAAGAGCAGTTGCTTTCACCTTATGCCTGCCGTAGCCGGGCCACCCGTGGCCGTCTTAACCCTGAGGAACCATGCCGGGTGCGCACGGCTTTTCAGCGGGACCGGGACCGTATTATTCATTCTAAAAGTTTTCGCCGGTTGAAAGGGAAAACACAGGTTTTTAT
>DMIY01000220.1 GCA_003457075.1 Desulfotomaculum sp.
GCGACCAGCAAAATGCCGGCGGGTGGCGTTTATACCGCAGGAAACCTATTTTATACTGGTCGGGGAAAGTGTCCATTGGCCGGAATGTTTTTTGTAGAGATTGCCGGCGCAGGCGGGGAGGTCATGGTTGGGGCCGCTGCGGGAGAGGAGGGTGTAACCGCTAAAAGAAAAAACAGGAGTGATTTTATGCGCAAAACATTAAGAAGATTTGTCTGTGTTTCTTGCGGCCACGAGTTTGAAATGCTGCATGATAGGGGGCAGAGCGGGAAGCAAGCGAAATGCCCTGTTTGTGGTGGTGTGGTTCATCGGACTGACATGGATTCTACCGGTCCTGTGGCTAAGAAGAGCCGGGCTGCCGGCAGAAGTTAGGGAAGGAAAATTCGAGGAGGTGTTACTTTATGAAAATTGCTGTTGCCACAGAAGGAGCCATGGTGGCTGAACACTTTGGGCACTGTACAGAGTATACCATAGCTGAAATTGAAAATGGGGAACTTGCTGGTAAAGTGGTGATCCCCAATCCTGGGCACCAGCCTGGTTTCTTACCCCGTTATCTGGCGGGGCTGGGTGCCAATTGGGTTGTCGCCGGGGGTATGGGCGCAAGGGCACAAAGTCTTTTTAATGAGGCGGGAATCAGGACAATGGTGGGAGTAACCGGTTTGGTTAACCGGGCTATTGATGACTTTATAGCTAACCGCCTGGTAAGTGGTGATAGCCTTTGTGATCACGAAAAAGGCGGACACGATGAGGAAGGACGTTGTGGTTACGAAGGCTGCCATGAGTAGCAATATAGGAGTTTGTATCCTTTCTTCGGGTGGTTAAATTTTTCTTAGAAAGGAGGTGTTTACAAATGCCGTGGGGTAATAGAACAGGTCCGTGGGGCATGGGTCCCATGACTGGCAGGGCCATGGGTTACTGCGCAGGTTATCCTGTACCGGAGCGCTTCAATCCTGCAGCAGGTTGGGGTTATGGGCCCGGTTCTGGACGCGGCTCCAGGAGTTTTGGGGGCCGTGGTGGACGCGGCCGCTTCCTTGCCGGGTGGGCTCCCCGCTGGAGTGGCGCCTGGTACGGAACTTCCGGGGCAGGGCTGCCCTCTCCATCTTCCTTTTCTCCTGTTCCTGGAATATCTCCCCCCAGGGAGATAGAAGTGCTTAAGGAGCAAGCTTCTTACTTTGAAGAGGCCTTGAGCGACATAAAGAAAAGGATAAGTGAACTGGAAAGCAAGCCCAGGGAAGGATAACTTAAAGCCGGCGCGCTGGAAATACTTTTGACCAGCGCGCTGTTTTGTCATAAATTATTACGGAGGGTGATACACGTGGCAGGGAAAATTGTGTTGGAAGAAGTTGACGAACTGGAAGTTGTTTCGGTGATGGATAATTACGCAGATTCTTTGCTGCCCGGTTCTGCTGTGGTTAAGAGATTTTCCACTTTGGCCGGAGGTCAAATTATTTCTGACGCTCTTTTTGCAGAACATGGTCTTTCCCTGCTCTTGCGGGCCAGAAGGGGTGATCGGGAAAGCTCTATTTTGCTGGATGCGGGCTGGTCCGGCGAGGGTACTATGCATAATTTAAGGCTGCTGAAGATTGATTTATCCAGCATAGAAGCCGTGGTGTTAAGCCACGGTCACATGGATCATTTTGGAGGATTGATCAGGGTGATAGACGCAATTGGCAAGAAGGTTCCTGTGGTTTGCCACCCGGGAGTTTTTCAAAATTCGCGCTTTCGTTTAATGCCTGATGGAAGAAAAATAAGGTTTCCCCTTCTGGAAAAGGAAAAGCTTGAGGCAGCAGGAGCACAGGTAGTGGAAAGCAAGGAACCCTGCTTGTTGGGCGGAGATTTCTTTGCGACTACAGGAGAAGTAGCGAGGACTACTGAATTTGAGCAGGGCGCCCCAAACTTTTTTGTGGAGATTGGAGGGGCTATAGAGAAAGATTATGTACCCGACGATCAGGGCATCGTTGTTCTGGTTCGTGGCAAAGGCCTGGTGGTTGTTTCTGGCTGTGCGCATGCAGGTATTATCAATACTATCTGCCAGGCCAGGGAGATAACCGGTGTGGAAAGAGTATATGCTGTCCTGGGTGGTTTTCATTTAAGCGGTCCGCACTTTGAGAAAATTGTTGCTCCTACTGTACAGTCTCTTAAGAACCTGGGATTGCAGGTATTGGCGCCCATGCACTGTACCGGCTGGCGAACCACCCACCATCTTGCCCGGGAGTTTGAGCAGGCGTTTATCTTAAATAGTGTAGGCAGCGTTTTTAAGCTGTAAATACTTTTGACCAGCGCGCCTGCCTTAAGTTGCAACTATTTTTTCAATGACACAAATAGACCTACTGGCAGGCGTAAACAGGGATCAATATCCCGGCCGGAAAATGTTCAGGTAGATAGGGCTGCTGTAAAATTATGATGTATTCCATTATTTTTTTCTGCCTTTCAGATATCCCACTCCCCTTGACGAGGGGTGGGGGTAGAATTTAACCGGAAAGGGGTTTTGAAAATGCAAGGTGGACAGGGAAAAGGTATTGGCGGCAGCAAAGGTGGCGGTAAAGGCGGCGGCCAGGGCAGGGGCGCCGGCGGAAGGAGAGGAGCAGCGGTGGGCGGCCAGGGACAGCCGGCTGCGGGTGGAGGAAAAACCAGCGCTCCGGCGGGGGCCTGCGTTTGCCCCCGCTGCGGCACTCAGTCGCCTCACCAGCGGGGTGTTCCCTGCACCAGTTTAACCTGCCCAAACTGCGGGTCGACAATGATCAGAGAATAATTGTGTTCTTCGGCAAAATTAAAAAATTTACCCACCATTGGTCAGGGCGGACCGGGAGTAGCTGGTGACCCGAACCCCGCACGGGAATGGGGGAAATATGATGTTCATTTACATCAATTGATTGAGGAAGCGCGAGAAAGCCTGGAAAAAGAGGCACTTGATACTGGGTTAAAAACAGAGCGGGCGATATTTGCTATAAAGTCCAAAGGTATTCCTTAGGTTATTTCCCAACCCAGGGGTAAGCGGGACGAACCAAAAAAAGACCAAATGGCGGAAAGAATAGATCATCTGTTAAAAAGAAGTCTGTCCCGCTATTGGTAGCAATTCGTAATACCCTTGCTAATACAGGTTTGCAATCCGCGTTGCGGCTTGGGCCGGTAGAATACTTTTTTCGGCAGTTGGTTTGTATTGCGGAGTGGCGATTAATTTTAAGTTGTTTTGCCACCACCAGCGGATGTCCTTACTTTTTACCGGGTGTTGCAATGTTTTAAAACGCTTTTGTTTTTCTGCCGTGGACATTTTCAGTGCTTTTTTGATCAGTACTGCCAGGTAGTCAGGATCGTAAGGGTTGGCCAGTAAGGCTCCCTTTAGTTCGTCCGCTGCTCCTGCAAAAGGGCTAAGTATAAGCACACAGTTGCCGTCAGTTCTAGAAGCTACAAATTCCTTGGCCACCAGGTTTAGCCCATCCCGCAGGGGTGTGACTAACAAAACGTCGGCTGCTAGGTAGTGAGCAACCAATTCCTTTTCATTCAAGGAGCAATGCAGGTACCGGACAGGTATTGCTCCGTAGCCATGATCGTAAAGACCGTTTGTTTCTCCTACGGCCCGCTCTACTTCCTCTTTCAGATTAGCATAGGCAGCAATTCCGTTCCGGCTGGGTACCGCTATTTGCAGCAGGCTGATCTTGCCCCGGTACTGGGGATGTTTTTCCAGCAATATTCCCAGCGCCTTGATCCTTTCCGGGATACCTTTGGTATAATCCAACCTGTCTATTCCCAGCAGCAAATAATCAGCTCCTATTGCCTGGCGGATCTGGCCTGCCCGGTGTTTAACCTGCGGGTCGGCAGCCAGTTGTTCAAAACGGCGCCAGTTAACTCCTACGGGGAGGTCCCGTACCATTATCTTTTTTTTGCCTAACCAGATCACCCCTTGTTCTTGATTAACCGTGGCCTGGAAATAATGCTGCACGCAGGCCAGAAAATTATTCATGTAGGAGCGGGTATGAAAGGCTACCAGGTCACTGCCGAGTAAACCGTGCAATATCTGTCTGCCCCAGGGCAGTACCTGAAAAACATCCGGCGGGGGAAAGGGAATGTGCCAGAAGAAAGCAATTCTGGCTCGGGGATAGTACCGCCGCAGCAACTGTGGCGCCAGCGTAAGGTGGTAATCGTGGATCCAGAAGAGAGCCCCCTCCCTTGCTGATTCGGCAGTTGCTTGAGCAAATTTGTAATTGACCCTGCGATAGGCATGCCAGAATTCTTTTTTAAATATGCATTTGTCAATTAATTGATGGGCCAGGGGCCACAAAGAACTGTTGGCAAAGCCGTGATAGTAAGCATGGTATTCCGATTCGGTTAATACTACTTCCCGCAGGTAATAGTGCGGCGCCTCAGGTGGAATTGCTACTCTATGCCCCTGGCTTTTTGCATTATTGCTGAGCCGGCCACACCAGGCTACCCACGTGCCGTAGTTGCTGGTGAGAACAGGTTCAACTGCCGATACCAGCCCACTAACGGCACGAGTATATGTTGTTTGACCATTTTTTTCTGAGAGCACATAAGCTCCCCGGTTGGAAACTACTACCAGGTTGTCCACTGGCATGTTGGGATTGAGTAACGATTGCATTCTTTTCACCTCCTGAGTTAATTTTAAGAGTTGTTGTAGTTGCCCTGAATCTATTTAAAATACAGGGTTCTAAACGCCGTTTGAATACTGGCACACCATATAACAGGTACAGGTTGCCGGAGGGGATACACTAACCCCTTCTTTATTTCTTGGCGTCGCCTTCTAATCCCGCAGATCAAAAGCCGCCTGCCAATGGTGACATGTTTATTTATAACCACCACAATTATAAAACATAACTATGGGGTTTGTCAACCTTTGGTAATCGTCCCCGGAAATTTCTTATCCAAACCAGGGAAGGTTTAAAAACAAAGAACCCTTAAAAAACCTTATTGAACGAAAAATTGACAGGAAGGAAATACTTTTGCAGCGTAGAACTTACAGCATAGAGCAGCAACATGC
>DMIY01000069.1 GCA_003457075.1 Desulfotomaculum sp.
GGGTTAACGAAGGTGATTTTATCCAGAGTTTTAAGATGAGGAGTTAAGAAGCAGGGAGGAACCGATCTCTCACCATGCGGGCAAACAGGCGCAAATCGTCAATGTTTTTCCACAAAATACCGATGAGGATTTCCGGATCAATTCTGGCATAGTCGTGAACAATAACGTTGTGAGCCAGCAGCTTTGTCTTTTCGGTCAATAGTTCCAGGTCTACCACTCTCTATTCCCCCAGCGCTTTTAAAACGGCCACGTCGCTGGCGTTTGTCGCCCGGCCGCGGGCGTAAGAACCAAACAGGTACGCCGCTGCGACGCCCGGCTGCCTATCCAGGTAACTAATAATATCGTTGAGGTTAATTTCCGGGCTCATTTTCTGACGCCCCTCACCCTATTTTGGTTTTCTTTACTTCTTTAGAGTTATTTTACTCTACCAAGCAAATCGTCAAGGGAGACATGATTAAAACAAAATACTCACCGCGTTTTATGCCGGATGCAGGCGCAAACGTTTTAAACGCAAGGCGTTGGCAACTACCGAGACAGAACTGAAAGCCATCGCCGCACCTGCAACCACCGGATTCAACAGGCCGGCGGCCGCCACCGGAATTCCTATCGTATTATAAATCAAAGCCCAGAACAAATTTTGTTTAATGTTGCGCACAGTGGCCCGGCTTAATAGAATGCTCGCCACCACCCCCCTTAAATCTCCTTTCAGAAGGGTAACATCTGCTGCTTCAATGGCCACATCCGTACCCGTACCAATTGCAAAGCCTACATCAGCAGCCACCAGGGCAGGGGCATCATTGATTCCATCACCTACCATGCCCACTATCTTTCCTTCCCCGCGCAATTGTTGTACCTTGCGGGCTTTATCCTCCGGCAATACCTCGGACATGACACGGGTAATCCCGACCTGTCCTGCAACAGCCCCGGCTGTGGAAGCGTTATCGCCGGTAATCATCCATACCTCCAGACCCATCTCCTTGAGCTTCTCAACAGCCCGGCGGGAATGTTCACGGGGAACATCGGCCATACCGAAAAGCGCAGCCAGAAAGCCATCCAGGGCCATAAACATTACCGTTTCACCATTAGCCTCCAACTCCTGAGCCCGGGGGAGCAAAGGAGCAAGATCAACTTCCTGACCTGACAACAATTTTCTCGTCCCTACAAGTACCCTGCGGCCATCAACCAAAGCCTCTACGCCATGACCGGGAATAGCCTGAAAATCCTGCGGCGCGGCTGTTTTTACCCCCTGTTCCAGGACATATTCCACCAGGGCGCGGGCCAGGGGATGCTCAGAGGATTGCTCCGCCCCCCCGGCCACCGCCAGTAGTTCCTTCTCCCGGCCAACAAATTCCGGCGCCGGGATCATGCTCGTCAACCGGGGCTTGCCTTGAGTAATGGTGCCTGTCTTATCCAGAACTACCGCCGTTAGACTGTGAACTTTTTCCAGGTACTCCCCGCTCTTGATCAGGATGCCGTTCTCAGCTCCCATGCCGGTCCCCACTACAATAGAAGTCGGGGTAGCCAGCCCAAGAGCGCAGGGACAGGCGATTACCAGCACGGCAATAAAGCTGAGTAAAGCCCCGGTAAAATTGCCGGGATCAATTAGTAAATACCAGCCGGCAAAGGTAAGCACGGCAACAACGACTACTGCCGGAACAAAATAACCGGCAATAACATCTGCCAATCTTTGAATAGGCGCCTTTGACCCCTGGGCTTCCTGGACAATTTTAATAATCCGGGCCAGCGCAGTGTCCTGCCCCACCCTGGTGGCCTCAAACTTAAAACTGCCCAGTTTATTAATAGTAGCGCCAATAACCTCATCCCCTGCCTGCTTGTCGACAGGCATACTCTCCCCCGTAAGCATTGACTCATCAACTGCGGAGTGCCCTTCACGCACAATACCATCCACTGGTATTCTTTCTCCCGGCCGTACCACAACCAGATCTCCCACCCGTACTTCTTCTAAAGGCGTCTCAATTTCCCGGTCTTCCCGGATAATCCTGGCCTTTTTGACCTGGAATTGTAAAAGTTTTTCAATTGCTTCTGAAGTACGGCCCTTGGCAATGGTCTCCAGGGTTTTACCCAGCAAGACAAGGGTGATAATAATTGCCCCCGTCTCAAAATACACTTCGCTCTGCCCCAGGTACCGGGGCAAAAAAACCACAGCAGTGCTGTAAAAGTAAGCAGCGCTGGTTCCCAAAGCCACCAGGACAGACATATTAGCGCTGCCGCCTCTTAAGGCCACGTAGCTTTCTTTATAAAAACGCCCTCCGGCGATAAACTGCACGGGCGTAGCCAGGGCAAACTGGAAATAAGGATTGAACAAAACAAGAGCAGTGCTCCCGTGCAACCCGGGCATCATGGCCAGCATATAAAAAACAAACGGTAAAGACAAAATACCGCTGAAAAGCACCAGGCTTTTCTGCCGGCGGATTTCCCTTTCCCGCTCTTTTTTTCCCAGTTCAGCAGTGTCCTGGCCGCTTACTACTTCCGCACGGTAGCCCGCCCGGCCAACTGCCTGCTTCATTTCTGCAATCTGCAAAGCATCGCCGAAATACTTAACAACTGCTTTTTCCGTGGCCAGGTTCACACCTGCCTGCAATACACCGGGCAACCCGTTCAAAACCTTCTCAATCCTGGCGGCACAGGCGGCGCAGCTCATTCCTGAAAGCTTCAATTCCACCCGCTCCGGCTTTACCTGCCTGTGCGTGTCCGCATGCAGACAGGCCTGGTACCCGGCAGCCTGTATTTTTTCCACCAACTGCCGTGGATTCACCAGTTCAGGATCATATTTGACCGTTGCCTTTTCAAGGGCAAGGTTAACTGCTGCCTGTTGTACTCCATTTAAACCGGCAAGAGCCTTTTCTATCCGGGAAGCACAGGCGGCGCAGCTCATCCCACCCACATTGAAGGAAATTTCGCCGGTAACTATCTTCAACCCCCTCCTCTCCTTCCCACTCCTTAACTTATTATACTCAAAATTATCTCCGCGTTCCAGAATTTTCACCAAAAGCTCAAAAAAAACCGGGTTAATGAACAACTATCAGTAAGTACTCAGTAAACCAGTCCCATC
>DMIY01000138.1 GCA_003457075.1 Desulfotomaculum sp.
AGCCAGGATCAAACTCTCCATAAAAATTTATGTAAAGCTTAATCTGCTCTTTTATTTTGATGCATTTGACGAGGTTCTTTTTGGCCCCCGGTACCTATACGCCTTTTCTGCCGGTTAATTTTAACCGGCGTCTTAAAGCGCATTATGCCCGGTGACCGTTTTCACGCATCCATCTTGCCTTTTGTTCAGTTTTCAAGGAGCATACTTGCGATGTAAATTTCACATCGCAATTCTTATGATACTCTAAAACTTTTCTCCTGTCAAGGAGTTTCTGCTGCTCTCCGGAAATTTTCATACTTCCTTGGACGACAGCAATATTTATGGTATCACTTCTTATTTTTGTTGTCAACCACTTTTTTTAAATTTTTTTCACATTATAAAAGATCTTGGTTTTCCCGGCTTCTTGGATCTTTGGGTTTCATTAACGGAAATAAAATCACATCCCGGATAGAAGGCAAACCTGTTAAGATCATTACTAATCGATCAATACCGATACCTAAACCACCGGCAGGAGGCATCCCATATTCTAAAGCAATAAGGTAGTCTTCATCCATCATATGTGAAAGATCATCCCCCGCCAGTCGTCTTTCTGCTTGTTCTTTAAAACGTATTCTTTGATCAACCGGGTCATTTAATTCAGAAAAAGCATTGGCTATCTCCCTGCCGCAGATGAACAGTTCAAACCGGCAGGTCAGATGCGGCGTTTCTTTTTTTCGCTTCGCTAAAGGTGATACTTCAACCGGGTAATCCAGCACAAAAGTGGGCCAAATCAACTTTGGCTCCACTATTTCTTCAAATATTTGATTAAGTATACTGCCCCACGTGCTTGCGGGTTCGACTTCAATGCCAAGTTCCCCGGCCACCCGCACAGCATCCCGGTCATTGCCGAGAGTCTCAAAATCAAAACCAGTGTTCTGCTTTACCGCTTCTATCATGGATATTCTTCTCCAGGGAGAAGACAGGTCAATTTCCTGCTCTTCGCAAAAAACGCTCGTTTTCCCTAGCACTTCCCGTGTTACGGTCAGGAACATTTCTTCTGTTAAATTCATCATATCGTTATAATCAGCATACGCCTGATAAAGTTCCAGCATCGTAAATTCCGGGTTATGCCTGGTAGAAAGGCCTTCATTCCGGAAGTTGCGGTTAATTTCGTAAATCTTTTCAAAGCCTCCTACCAGCAATCGCTTCAAGTATAATTCCGGCGCAATCCGAAGATAAAGATCCATATCCAGCGCATTATGGTGAGTGATAAAAGGCCTGGCTGCAGCTCCGCCCGCTACAGGATGCATCATGGGAGTCTCCACTTCCAAAAAACCTCTGCTTTCCAGGAACCTTCTTATGGCCTGGATAATCCGGCTTCGAATAACAAAAGTGTTTTTTACCCCGGGATTGACAATTAAGTCCAGGTAGCGCTGGCGGTAACGCAACTCCACATCCTTTAAGCCGTGCCACTTTTCAGGTAAAACACGCAGACATTTGGCCAGCAACACAAACTCTTCAACTGCGATGGTAACTTCACCCAGACGGGTTTTAAAAACCTTACCCCCAACACCAATAATATCTCCAATGTCCAGCTTGCCAAAAAGGGAATAAGCATCCGTGCCGACATCATTTAACCTGACGTAAATTTGAATCCGTCCCGATCCATCCTGCAAATCAGCAAAGGTAGTTTTACCATGACCACGCCTGCCCAACAGCCGGCCGGCAACAACCACACGTTGCCCTTCATATGCCTCATAGTTTTCTACGACCCCGGCCGCCGGATGAGTCCTCTCAAACCGTTCTCCATAAGGTTCAATCCCTTTTTCCTGTAATTGAACCAGCTTTAAGCGCCGCAAACGCATTAATTCGTTAACATCTTCAATATCTACGGGAATGTTTTCCTGCTCAACTGCCCCATCTCCCGTTCCTGCCACAGGACTATTCTGCCCTATTCTCTCCTCCACCTTCTGCATCCCACTTCCCCAACAGTTTAAGACACATCCATGATCTGGTATTTTACCAGTCCAGCTGGAACATTAATTTCTACAACGTTACCCTTGCGCTTACCCAAAATGGCCTTGCCAACCGGAGATTCATTGGATATTTTCTTGTCCACCGGATCGGTTTCCACGGAACCAACTATGGTATACTCAAACTCGTCACCGTGCTCTAAGTCACGCAAGACAACAGTAGAACCCATTCCCACTTCCCCTGTTGCCGCAGATTCGCCGTCAATAATCCTGGCATTGCGCAACATCTTTTCTAGCGTCAAAATACGGCCTTCTATAAAAGCCTGTTCATTTTTAGCATCTTCATATTCGGAATTCTCGGTAAGATCACCAAACTCTATTGCCTGTTTAATCCGCTGCGCTACCTCTCTCCGCCGGAGGGATTTTAAAACCTTCAATTCATCCTCCAGTTTTTTCAATCCTGCCAGAGTAAGAAGCACTTCCTTTTCCTTTTTCATCAAGTTCTTCTCCCTGTATCCATGCTTTTTGTCACAATACATGCTTACCTGACTATTTTATGCCAGATCCAAAACCCATAAACCAGATCGAAAGCACTGCTTTATCCCGTTTTTTTGCTTCGCAGTGCCTCAAGGTGCTTTTTCACACATTATAAGAAGCGCTCCCACCTTTGTCAAGATAAACCTTAACCTTTTGACATAGCCGTTTTACTGAATACTTACATCCGCTAAAACGTGCCGCCTGATCTGTTTAAAAAGTAAGCATCTGATGCAATTCCTTTATAGTTGCCGCCTGGTTTATTTTTTGCCGCATTCTGGCAGCGCCAGGCAAACCCTTGATATACCAGGCAGCGTGTTTACGCATTTCTAACAGCGCAAGACTTTCGCCCTTGGTTTCAACCAACAGATCCAGGTGCCTTCGAGCTACGCTCAACTTTTCTTGAAGCGCAGGCGGAGGAAGAAGTTCCCCCGTAGCCAGATAATGAACAGTCTGCGCAAAAATCCAGGGATTACCCATTGCTGCGCGGCCAATCATTACCGCATCACAGGCTGTTTCCTCCATCATCCGCTTTGCATCAACCGGTATCCTGATATCTCCATTGCCAACAACAGGAATCTTCAAAGCTGTTTTAACAGCCCTAATGATGTCCCAATCCGCCTGTTCCCCATAAAACTGAGAACGAAGCCGCCCATGTATGGTTACTGCCGCTGCACCGGCAGCCTCTGTCAAAAGAGCCACTTCCACAGCATTAACCGAGTTTTCGTCCCATCCTTTACGCATTTTAACCGTCACCGGTACTCTTACCCGGGAAACCACCTCCCGAACAATACGGGCAGCCAGCTCAGGGGTTTTCATCAGTGCCGCCCCTTCCCCATTACGCACAATCTTGGGAGTAGGGCAGCCCATATTAATATCAATTATATCTGCACCTATTCTTTCAACAATCACGGCTGCTCTGGCCATGTTTTCCGGGTTCGAACCAAAAATTTGCACGCTTAAAGGCCCTGGTTCACTGGTGTGATTTAAAATAGTAAAAGTACGCGGGTTATTATATAAAAGAGCCTGGTCGCTTGCCATTTCGGTGCACGCCAGGCTACATTGAAATTCCCTGGCCAAAATCCTGTAGGCCCGGTCGCTAACTCCAGCCATAGGAGCGGCTATTACCGGGTTAAATAGTTTAACATTACCAATCCGCATCTTCGTCTCCAATTGGGTCTTACCGGTTACGTTCATAAACAATGCGCAGCCCGGCAAGGGTAAGCAACAGGTCCACCCGGTCAATGGTACTGGACTCACGGGCGATTAACTCAGCCAACCCTCCAGTAGCAAGCACGAAGGCATTACCCCCCAATTCCTTCTTCATCCGCCGGACAATCTCATCCACCTGACCGGCAAAGCCGTAAATAATACCAGATTGAATACTTTGCACCGTATTTTTACCAATTACTGAAGGAGGCCGGACAAACTCCACCCGCGGCAGCTTGGCTGCCTGGATAAATAGAGCCTCTGTCGAAATACCAATTCCCGGCGTAATCGCTCCTCCTAAATATTCTCCTTTGGCAGAAATGGCGCAGAAGGTTGTGGCCGTTCCAAAATCCACAATAACCAGCGGCCCGCCATAAAGTTCATAACCGGCTACAGCATTGACAATCCGGTCGGCGCCTACCTCCCGCGGGTTGTCATATCTTATGGCCAGCCCCGTTTTGATACCAGGTCCCACAACCAGGGGAACGGCGCCAAAATATTTCTGCGTCATCTGTTCGAGAGAAAACATCAGCGGTGGCACTACCGAGGAAACAACCACGTCCTTGATTGCATCCATTGCAATCCCCGCAAAATTAAGTAAATTCCGCAGCAGCATTCCATATTCATCAGCAGTCCGGTAAGGAAGCGTAGAAAGCCGCCAGTGTTTAAGAAGTTCCTTTTCTTTGTATACCCCGAGTACAATATTTGTGTTCCCAACGTCAAAAACAAGAAGCATGATGGCTCTACCTCCTCAAGGACACTTCGCCCGCCACCAACCGTCTTAAGCTGCCGTCCGCCAGGCGCAATACCAGGTTGCCATTTTCATCCACATCCTCAGCCCATCCCTCTACGACATCCTTCATACCGCTTACTCCGACCCTGCGATGAAGCATCACACACATTTCTTTCCACGCCTCCCGGATCGGTGCAAACCCATGTTTCAACCACACTTTATAGAATTGCTCTATTTCTTTTAACACCACCTGGAGCAATTTAACCCGCGAAACAGACTGGCCGGAATAAATTTTCAAGGAAGTAGCCACATCCCTGATTTCCTCAGGGAAATCCTCTACATTAACATTAATCCCCATCCCTATCACCAGATAATTTACCCGTTCCATTTCAGCGTTCATTTCCGCAAGAATACCACAAACCTTTTTGCCCTCCAGCAAAAGATCATTAGGCCATTTTATCCCTGCCTTAATCCCTGCCACTCCCTGGATCGCACGGGCAACCGCCACCGCACTGAGCATCGTTAAAGGAGGCGCATCCACAGGGTTAACCGGGGGATAAAGAATAACAGAACACCATATCCCTTTCCCATAAGGAGAAAACCACCCGCGTCCCAGCCGGCCCCGGCCACCTGTTTGCTCCTCGGCTACTACCAGTGAACCATCCGGAGAACCACGACCAGCCAGATCCCCGGCTATTTCGTTTGTGGAGGCCGTCCGTTCATAATAATAGACCTGCCGGCCAACGAAATCCGTCTTCAAACCATAGTTAATTTCTTCGGGATATAAGCGGTCCGGCGCTTTTAACAACTGGTAACCCACATGGGGCAGGGCAGCAATACCATACCCTTTAGCACGCAGGGTCTGAACATGCTTCCAGATAGCCGTGCGGGAAATTCCCAGGTTCCTGCAGATAAGCTCGCCCGAGACGAATTCCGGATAGAATTTTTTTAACAAATACAAAACCTGTTCCTTCATAATAAATCAAAACCTTACCGCTCAATACCCTCCCGGGCCAAAACACCTTTCTGGTAATAATGTTTAACCTCTACCATTTCCGTTACCAGATCCGCCGCCTCAATAACTTCGGGCGGCGCATATCTCCCCGTAAATACTACTTCTACAGCTTCAGGCTTAGACTTAATTATATCCAATATTTCTTCCACTATAATCAAATTATAATAATGAGCGGTATTAATCTCATCAAAAACCACAATATCGTACATGCCCGAGAACATGGCCTTCTTTGCTTTCTCCAGACCGGCGCGGGCCATCTTTACATCTTCTTCCCGGGGAGGATTTTTCACGTGAATAAAGGCGTCTTTCCCATATTGCTCGATGGTAATATAAGGGGTAACCATTTGGGCCGATTTTAATTCGCTGTAGTACATTCCTTTCATAAATTGCCCGATATACGTTTTTAATCCACTCCCCATGGCACGAAAAGCCAACCCCAGAGCAGCGGTAGTTTTACCTTTACTATTCCCTGTATAAACCTGGACATATCCTTTTTCCAGCTTTGGTAAAGTCATTTTAACTGCCCGGCCTTTTGCCGCTACGGCAACGGTTTTAAGCCGGGTCTTCATCTCCTTTCAAAACTTAAACTTATCCCTTGACTTAAATATTGATTCCCCTTCCGTCTTTAAAAGTCCTGCTAAACAAAAAAACAGATTTAAAGAAGATCATCCCGTTCCAAAGGTCTTTTCCGGCCTGGTTTTTGATACTTGCAAAGTCGGATTGAATGTGCTAACATAATAAACACAAGGTAAAATAAACACAAGGTAAATACCCTGCTATGTGCGTGGTTGCCCTGAAGTTTTGATCCAATATAGAAAAAGGGAGCCCGGCCTCTGGTTGTAGCTTGCATGCCCCTTCAAGGGGACACAAAAAGCATCCAGGGTGGCACCCACCTGTTGAAAACGGGTTCAAGAAAACTTGGGGAGGTCACGGCATAAGTGGGGTTTTTTATTGACACTACCATGCTCAAAGCATTGTAACTACTTAGGTTCATAGGGGCAAATGCCTGTATGTATAAGGAAGAGGAGTACACAATTGTTTTCTTTACTTAAAATTACGGATGTTTTTCAGGATTCTTAAGAGCGGCAGTGGCAATTCTTCTATTTAGGAAAGGAGAGGGAATCTTTGGGAATGTAAATTATTTTGTGTAAATGATTATCTCCTTTTGTGATTATTTTAACCATCTACACAAAACTTTCTACGTTCTCAAAATGATATTTCAAGACCTGACC
>DMIY01000101.1 GCA_003457075.1 Desulfotomaculum sp.
ATTGCGCGTGGTTCGTTAGTTTTCTTGCCCCATGAATTCTGCGGACATCCACTTAATCTTATAACATTCTTTTATCTGCGCGATTCACGCTGCCGGTTCGCTAACCTCACCTGCGCCGTGNNCGAACGTTCCCATGGGTAACTCCTCAGAACCGCTTGACACATAAAAGCTAAAACCAGTATGGTGTAACCAGTATGGTGTAAGGAGTAAGGACAGCATTACAAAGATGGGGGTTTTTATACTTTGGAAAGAATCAAAATAGCTGCCAAAGGTCAAATAAATTTACCCAAGTCACTGCGTGAAAAGCTAAAGCTAAAAAAGGTGATTATTTAGATGCCGTTATCCACAATAATAGCCTGGTTCTAAAGCCTGTTCCACACCAAACTGGTAAGGAAATCATTCTCAGTTATTGCAAAAGGCAAAGCAGTAGAAAGGTTAGCCTGGAACACACCCGGCAGATTTTAGCAAGAGCGCCTTTTTCGTTATCTGAACGGGCAAGTAAACTTCGAGAGGAAGAATAAAACATGGAGGGGAGAAGTTATTTCCTGGATACCAGTGCCCTTTTCAAGAGGTATGTTACGGAGAAGAGTTCGAGTGCTATAGATAATCTTTTTGAACAGCGAACGAGTGTTTTTATTTCAGAAATTACTCTTTGTGAGGTAATTTCTAATCTTCGCCGGCTTGTGGATGTAGATAAAATCATCAAGGAAGACGAATTTGAACAACTAAAGACCACTTTCCTAGGTGATGTGGGAGATGAAATACTTGAGCTGATTGAGTTAACACCTGGTATTGTCGGGTTTAAGTTGACAATACCCTGGTAAGATGCTAAGATATTTTTAATTCTAAACCCGAGTAATTAACTATAGTTTCAAAAAGGAGGCAGGCCCTTGCGCTTTTCTACCAAAGGACACTATGGTTTAAAAGCCATGCTTGACTTGGCCCAGCATTATGGAGCGGTTCCCGTTCCTTTAAAGAGTGTGGCTCAAAGACAGCGCCTGTCCGGGTATTATTTAGAGCAGCTCTTTACTATGCTCCGCAAAGCTGGATTAATAAAAAGCGTTCGCGGTGTTCAAGGCGGGTATATGTTGGCCCGGCCTCCGGAAGAAATCAAGGTGGGAGATGTTATTCGTGTTTTAGAAGGACCTGTGGCGCCGGTGGAATGTGTGAATGAAGTTGAGCCGAAGGAGTGTGATCAGGCAGACTACTGTATAACCAGGATTGTTTGGGTAAAATTAAGAGATAGTATTGCCGGCGTGCTGGACTCAATCAGTCTTGCTGATATATGCCGGGGCGCACAAAAAAATCAACAATCACAGGAATAACGCAGTTATAATATCCAGATTGAGATAAAAGCGTGTAAAAGAGGGGGTATTGAAAAATGCGCAGAGTTTACCTTGACCACAGCGCCACTACTCCTGTGCATCCTCTGGTGGCTGAGGAGATGTATAAATTTCTTACCGGCGACAATTTCGGCAATCCTACCAGTTTGCACTATTTTGGCCGCCGGGTACGATCGGGTGTAGAAGAAGCGAGGGATAAAGTAGCCCGGGCTATTGGGGCTGATTCAAAAGAAATTGTCTTTACGAGCGGCGGAACAGAATCCGACAACATGGCTATCCACGGAATTGCCCATACCAACCGGAATCGGGGCAATCATATTATAACTTCGGCCGTGGAGCACCACGCTGTGCTCAATACCGTCAAGGCTTTGGGCAAAGAAGGTTTCACAATCACCATCCTGCCTGTTGATCAGTGCGGCATGGTCAGTGTAAACGACGTGGCCAATGCAATAACCGATAAAACCGTATTGATAACCATTATGCATGCCAACAACGAGGTGGGCACGATCATGCCCATTGCCGAAATTGGCCGCCTGGCCAGGGAGCGGGGTGTCACTTTTCATATAGATGCAATACAAAGTTTTGGTAAGATTCCCGTTAACGTGGATCAACTGGGAGTTGATTTATTATCTGTATCAGCTCATAAAATATATGGGCCGAAAGGTATTGGAGCGCTTTATATCCGCAAAGGAGTGCACTTCCGGCAGACTCTTTTCCACGGAGGCGCCCAGGAACGGTTGCGCCGTGCGGGTACAGAGAATGTGCCGGGCATTATTGGCCTGGGCAAAGCTGCAGAACTGGCTGCAGCAGGCCTTGAAGAGGAAGCCGGGAGGTTAAGCGCCTTACGTGACAGGTTAATTATGGAAACCATGACCAGGATAGATCACGTAAAACTGACTGGTCATCCCGTCCATCGTTTGCCAAATCATGCCAGTTTTTGTTTTGAGTTTATAGAAGGAGAATCCATGTTGCTTAGCCTGGATATGAAAGGCATTGCCGCTTCCAGCGGGTCGGCCTGTACATCAGGTTCTCTAGAGCCTTCTCATGTATTGCTGGCCATGGGTATCCCGCCTGAAATGGCCCATGGATCCATCCGGCTTACTTTAGGCAGGGATAATACCGGGGAGGATGTGGATTATTTCCAGGAAGTCATGCTGCCGATTGTAGAAAGACTGCGGGCCATGTCGCCTCTGAACGGGGATACCGTTTATGCTGCTGATAATGAATGCAATGGTTGCCGGGTAAGCCATACCTGCCGTGCTTGATGGCTAGTGATTGTTTATGGGGGAGGTGTTGCGTAGTGTATTCCGGGAAAGTTATGGAGCATTTTGAAAACCCCAGGAATGTGGGTGAAATTCCTGGCGCTGACGGGACTGGCGAGGTGGGAAATCCTGTTTGCGGGGATATTATGAAAGTATTCATTAAAGTTAAGGATAATATAATTACAGACATTAAATTTAAAACTTTTGGCTGCGGTGCTGCTATTGCCACCAGCAGCATGATTACAGAAATGGCCAAGGGCAAAACCTTAGAGGAAGCTTTAAAGGTAAGCAACAAGGATGTTGCCGAAGCATTAGACGGTCTTCCCCCGCAGAAGATGCACTGCTCAAACCTG
>DMIY01000042.1 GCA_003457075.1 Desulfotomaculum sp.
ACATTCTATTACCAATGAAGGTTTTGAGTCGTACGGACTTTTGTGTCGCTGCACTAGCCGGTCGTAGACCGGGTTTTTTTTTGTTCTTTAGACGGTTTTATTATTGCTTATTTCCTTGACGGGTTATAAAATAAATGTGGCTACAAATAAACATAGAAATCTCCAGGGTAAAGCTGCTGTAAGGAGAGATTTGATTGGGTGAGATAATAAAAATAGGCCTATTAGGGTTGGGCACAGTAGGAAGGGGCGTCTATTGCCTTCTTGCTGATAATGCAGAAAACATTCAGCACAAAACAGGCGCCCACCTGCAAACTGCCCGTATTTTGGTGCGCGACCCGCGCAAAGAACGGAGACTGAAAATAAACCCGGCAATTTTAACCGGTAACTATGCTGATATTGTTGATGATCCGGAAATAGATATAGTAGTGGAAGTAATGTGCGGTATCCATCCCGCCCTGGACTATACCCTGCAGGCGTTAACCCGGGGCAAAAGCGTGGTTACTGCCAATAAGAACATGGTTGCCATTCACGGCAGGGAGTTGTTTGAGGCTGCGGAAGAAGGCCATGCTGATATATTTTTTGAAGGCAGTGTCGGCGGAGGCATCCCGATCATCCGTCCCCTTAAGCAGTGCCTGGCAGCCAACCGGATTCAAAAGATAATGGGCATTATTAATGGTACAACCAATTATATATTAACTGAAATGACACTGGAAGGAAAAAGTTTTGCCCATGCTTTAGAGGAGGCCCGTGCCAAAGGCTACGCAGAGGCGGACCCCACTGCTGATATAGAAGGCCTGGATGCCGCGTATAAACTAACCATCCTGGCTTCCATCGCCTTTAACAGCCGGATTATGCTGGAAGATATTTACGTGGAAGGAATCAGCCGGATTACTGAACGCGATATCGCCTACGCCAAAGAACTGGGTTATATTGTTAAGCTTCTGGCCATTGCCAAAGAAGCAAAAGAAGGAATGGAGGCAAGGGTACATCCCGCGTTTATCCCTTCCGGTCACCCCTTGGCCTCGGTTAACGGTGTTTTTAACGCCATCTTCGTGCAGGGTGACGCTGTAGGAGATACAATGTTCTATGGGCGCGGCGCAGGAGAAATGCCCACTGCCAGTGCTGTAGTGTCGGACGTTATGGATGCGGCCCGCAACCGTTTGCACCAGGTTACCGACTTCATCGGGTGCACCTGTTACGAGCAAAAACCTGTCCTGCCCACCGGCCTCGCCGAAAGTAAGTATTATCTACGCCTGCTGGTGGCGGACCAGCCCGGTGTCCTGGCGTCTATAGCTTATGCCTTTGGGGATAAAGAAGTAAGCCTGTCCTCTGTAATTCAAAAAAACACCGATACTCGCAGGGCTGAGATTGTCATGGTTACACACCGGGTAAGGGAACAAAATTTACAGGATGCACTGAGGATTATAGAAAAACTATCAGTTGTAGACGAGGTGTGCGCTGTCATTCGTGTAGAAGGAGAGGAAGTTTAATAATATGGTTCGCGTGCAGGTTCCTGCCACTACGGCCAATCTTGGTCCGGGCTTCGAATGCCTGGGAATGGCCCTGCAGTATTATAATACGGTAGAAATGCTACGCGTAAGCACCGGTTTATCTATTGAAGTACACGGGGAAGGTGTCCAGGAGATCGCCCGGGATGAAAGCAACATAGTTTACCGGTCTGCCGTGCGTCTTTTTAAGGAGGCCGGGATGACTCCCGGCGGCTTGAAAATAAGACTGCTTAATAATATCCCTGTGGCCAGGGGTCTGGGTAGTAGTGCCGCTGCTATTGTGGGCAGTTTAGTCGCGGCCAATATTCTTGCCGGCGGCAGGCTATCCCAAAAAAAAATTCTGGCTCTGGCGACGGCATTGGAAGGACATCCGGATAATGTTGCCCCTGCTTTGTTAGGTGGTATTGTAGTTTCTGTGCTTGTTGACGGAGACGTGAAGTATGTAAAAATCATGCCTCCACCTGGTTTAAAAGCGATCATAGTCATTCCCGATTTTTATGTGTTGACCAGGACGGCGCGTGACGTTCTGCCTCAGCAGGTAAGCCTGCAAGATACAGTCTTTAACCTTGGGCGGCTGGCTTTGCTGTTGGCAGCCCTGTCCCAGGGAGATTTCAATATGCTTTCAACAGCCATGGAAGATCGCATACATCAACCATACCGTTCTACTTTAGTTCCGGGAATGAAAAAAGTTCTGGCTGCTGCCAAACTGGCCGGAGCACGGGGCGTATGCTTGAGCGGCGCCGGACCGAGTCTTTTCGCTTTTGCAGATAGCAATTTTGAATCAATTGCGCAGGTGATGAAGGATACTTTTAAACAAAGCGGTGTGCCGGCGCGAACTTTAATTTTAGAACCCAGCCCGGTAGGAGCCAGGGCGCTTGAACTCAAATAAACATAAACTTAAATAAACATAAAGGGAAATTTCGTCCGCTGGCCAGGCTACACCTACATGCCGGTATTCTGGCTGCGGACGAAATAGCTTTTTCAACATACCCAACCTGGCAAGAGAGAAACTTGTTTTGCCTTTTAGCCGGGCGGCATCGGGTTTTTGGCCGGTCCGTAGTAGCCCGTAAGAGTTGTCGTGGCTATTGTTTGCGGTAAGACGGTCTTGACAAATTCAGCATAGTCTGCGTTTTCAGGGATGCCCAGGCTGGGCGTTTTTAGTGCGCAAAGGGTAAAAACATAC
>DMIY01000206.1 GCA_003457075.1 Desulfotomaculum sp.
CTTTTGCATATGGGTAATGCCCGCGGGGCTGCCCTGGGGGATAGCCTTGCTTTCATTTTAGATTTTTGCGGTTACCAGGTAACCAGGGAATTTTACATCAACGATGCCGGTCACCAGATTGAACTTTTCGGGCAATCCTTGGAAGCACGCTATTTTCAGCTTTTGGGTCATCCGGCGGAAGTGCCTGCCGAAGGATATCATGGTGATGATGTAATAGAAACGGTACAGGGTTTTATTGCCGTCCACGGGGATCAGTACCTGCAGGTTGAAGAGGACGAACGCAGAAAAACAATGGTTGATTATGCGCTCAGGGAAAAGCTCTCGGCGATCGAAAAAACCCTGCGGGATTTTGGCGTGTGTTACGAAGTTTGGTTTTCGGAACGGAATCTGCACAAAAAAGGTGTTGTGCGGGAAGTTATTGAGCGTTTAAATGAAAAAGGTTATCTTTATGAGCAGGAAGGGGCCTTTTGGTTCAAAGCCAGAGAATTCGGGATAGAAAAAGATGATGTTGTAATACGCAGCAACGGTGTTCCGACCTACTTTGCCGCCGATGTGGCCTATCACTTAAACAAGCTCCAGCGGGGGTTTGATTGGATGATCGACATTTGGGGTGCCGATCACCATGGTCACGTAGCCCGGATGAAAAGCGCTATAACTGCCCTGGGTTATAACCCGGATGTTTTACAGGTTATCATTATGCAACTGGTGCGTCTTTACCGGGGCGGTGAAGTGGTACGAATGAGCAAGCGTTCCGGCCAGTTTGTTACTCTGGAGGAATTGGTGGATGAAGTAGGCCGGGATGCGGCACGGTATTTCTTTGTTATGCGCAGTGCCGACAGCCACCTGGATTTTGATCTTGACCTGGCCCGTGCCCAGTCCAACGAAAACCCTGTGTATTATATCCAATACGCCCACGCCCGTATTTGCAGTATTTTTCGCCAGTTGAGTGAAATGGGCAGGGACTTATCTTCCTTTGTACCGGCCGACTTGTTTTTGTTGAAGGAAGAAGCTGAACTGATTTTAACCCGCAGGCTGGCTGATTTTCCGGAAGAAGTGGCCATGGCTGCTAAAGACATGGCTCCCCACAGACTGGCTCGCTATTTGCACGAAGTGGCCGGCCTGCTGCATAGCTTTTACAATGGCCACCGCGTGATCGGCAGTGATGAACGTCTGTCTTCGGCCAGGTTGATGCTTGTTAACTCTACACGTATAGTTTTGCGTAACGGTATGCGGCTTTTGGGTGTTAGCGCCCCGGAACGCATGTAAACAGGAGGCGTAGATGTCTAAATTTGTTTTTATCACCGGCGGAGTGGTTTCCTCTCTCGGGAAGGGAATTACTGCAGCTTCCTTGGGTTGCCTTTTAAAGAGCCGGGGACTGAAAGTGGCCATCCAAAAGCTGGATCCATATATCAATATAGATCCCGGTACCATGAGCCCATACCAGCACGGGGAGGTTTTTGTCACCGAAGACGGCGCTGAAACCGATCTGGACCTGGGGCATTATGAACGGTTTATCGACAGCAATTTGAGTAAAAGCAGTAATGTTACAACTGGTGGCATTTACTGGTCGGTAATCAGCAAGGAGCGCCGCGGTGACTACCTGGGTGCTACAGTTCAGGTGATTCCTCACATTACAAATGAGATCAAAGAACGGGTCATTCGTATTACTTCCGAAAGCGACCCCGATGTGGTGATTAATGAAATAGGGGGTACGGTAGGAGATATTGAATCTTTGCCTTTCCTTGAAGCCATCCGGCAGTTGCGGACAGACCTGGGTAGAGATAACGTAATGTACATTCATGTTACCCTGGTGCCTTACCTTGAAGCGGCTAATGAATTAAAAACGAAGCCGACACAACATAGTGTTAAAGAACTGCGCAGCATAGGGATCCAGCCTGATGTAATTGTTTGTCGTACAGGAAGACCTCTTAGTCCCGAAATGGAAGAAAAGCTGGCTCTTTTTTGTGATATCGACAAAAATGCCGTCATTCAGGCGATAGATGCTTCTTCTATTTACGAAGTGCCGCTGATGCTGGAAGAAGAGGGCTTGGGGGAGATAACTGTCCAGAGGTTGGGATTAAATTGCCAACCCCCTTTTCTGCAGGAATGGCGGGAGATGGTAGAAAGGATGAAAAGACTTCAAGGCCGGGTAAGCGTGGCGCTGGTTGGAAAATATGTGTCCCTGCCCGATGCCTATTTGAGCGTAGCCGAAGCCCTGCGCCATGCCGGCCTGCATCACGGCACGGCAGTAGAAATCCGCTGGATTAACTCGGAAGAACTGGAGCAGCGCAGGGTTGAGGATTTTCTTGAGGGCGTAGACGGTGTGCTTGTTCCCGGCGGGTTCGGTGACCGCGGTATAGAGGGTAAAATCAAGGCTATTTCCTATGCCCGCCAGAAAAGGGTTCCTTACCTGGGTCTGTGTCTGGGGATGCAGCTGGCAGTGGTTGAGTTTGCCCGCGACGTGTTGAAATGGCAGGATGCAAACAGTTCAGAATTTAATCCTGCTACTCCCTATCCGGTTATTGACCTGTTGCCCGAGCAAAGGGAAGTGGATAAACTGGGGGGTACCATGCGCCTGGGTTCTTACCCCTGCAAGTTGCAGCCCGGTACCCTGGTCCATAAGGCATATCAGGAAGAGACTATTTACGAACGCCACCGTCATCGCTATGAATTAAACAACTTTTACCGGGCGGCTTTAAACGATCATGGTTTGATCTTTAGCGGTACTTTGCCCGATGGGTACCTGGTAGAGGTCATCGAGTTGCCCGATCACCCGTGGTTTGTGGCCACCCAGTTTCACCCCGAGTTTAAATCCCGCCCAAACCGGCCGCATCCGCTTTTCAGAGATTTTATTGGCGCCTGCCTGTGTTTTCAGCAAGCCAGGTAATGACATTTTCGCAGTTGTCGAATTGTAAATTGAAGATTGTAAATTTCAAGATGGGAAGTGGGGTTATTTAGGTTTGAATCGAAAGGTAATTGCCGGGGTAGTAGTTGGAATTGTGGCGCTTTCCTTGGTGATCGGTTTTGTGGCGAGTTTGCTGTGGTTTGATAAGGATAAGAGCGGGGAGAAAGAGGTGGTTTACGGCCGTTCCGGCGGAGCCGTGGGAGTTGTTTCAATTGATGGCGCTATTGTATGTGGCCGGAGCATGGCTGGTTTTACAGGTGCCCAGGCAGGTTCAGAGGATGTTATTGCCCAGTTGCGGTCCGTTGCCAAAAATCCGGATATTCGGACGGTTGTATTACGGCTGAACAGTCCTGGTGGAACAGCGGCGGGAGCGCAGGAGATTGCTGTTGAAGTGGACAGGTTGCGCCAGGCAGGGAAAAAGGTAGTGGCTTCTATGGGAGATGTTTCTGCTTCGGGAGCCTATTGGATTGCCTGTCGGGCAGATAAAATTGTGGCCAACCCCGGCACGCTGACCGGCAGTATAGGTGTAATCATGCAGATTCAGGATCTCAGGGGACTTTACGGTAAAATAGGCATTGAACCACAAACCTTTAAAAGCGGCCCGTATAAAGACATGGGCGCGCCTGACCGTTCTATAACCAGGGAGGAGCGCGTTATTTTCCAGAGTATGGTGAATGATATTTACGATCAATTTTTAAATGCCGTGGCGAGCGGCAGGAAGATGGAACCGGAAAAAGTTAGGGAACTGGCTGACGGGCGCGTCTTTACGGGCCGGCAGGCAAGGGATGTGGGCCTGGTAGATGAATTAGGTAATTACCGGGATGCAATAAGTATTGCCGGCCGTCTTTCCGGTTTGGGGCCTGAACCGCGGGTGATTGAACTCGGACCGCGAGGGTTGCTGCAGGAACTGTTTGGGACTGTTACCGGCGCTCCATCCTGGGCTGGACTGATGGGTAAATGGGCGGCTGGGGTTATAGAGCCTGCGGAAGTGAGAATTAAGGAGAACCAGGAGCTTTACCCTGCTATCTGGCTGCTTTACCCGGCTTATTTTTTTGAAAGGCAGGGGTCGTGAACTTGGAAGAACAAAAAGATGTTTTTGCTGATCAAGGACAGTCCACAGATACGTTTGAGGAACAGCCGGCAGGCTTGCGGGAAGCGGATCAACTTTCCTCCCCGGGTTTTTTAGAACTTGTTTATGGCGTATTGTTTGATCCCCTGCCTGCTTTTCGGAAAATAGCAGCGAAGCCGCCTGTAGGGTTAGCTGTTTTGATTTTTACGCTGGTTAATGTAGCTGTTGCTATTATGAGCGTTTTAGTAATGTCTCGTTCTATGAACCAGCATCTGCCCGGCATGGAGATACCCATGACCAGGTTTATGAATGCGGCGATGCCGGTTATAGTTGTACTGAGCCTGGTTTCCAATTATATCGGCTGGTTTTTAGTGAGTGGCTTATTTCACTTGCTGGCTGAATTTTTAGGCGGGCGTGGAAGAGCTATAGGCGTTTTTGCCGTAACTGGTTTGAGCAGCCTGCCTTTAATTTTTCTGGTGCCTGTTAATTTGTTGATCTTGCTTTGGGGACTGAAAAGTTTCGCTGCTGTTGTAATTATGCCGCTGTTGAGCTTGATTGTTGTTATTTGGTGGTTAATCTTGTTGATCCTGGGTATCCGCCAGGTGCATGGCTTCTCCACCGGGCGGGCGGTGGCAGCAGTGCTGCTTCCTGTGGCGGGCGTAATTATTTTAGTAGTGATTCTAATGGTGGCCATGATGGCTATAACAGCTTCAATAGTTCCTGCTCTTCCTGTCGTTCCCGGAGGACATGTACCTGGTTTATTTTGAGAACAAATATTTACTTTTGTCCAAGGCAGGGATTTATAATCTTGCCGTCGAATGTAACAATGTTTCTAGTTTCCTTATTTGTATTGATATAATTTTTAGGCATGCTGATTAGTTACAAGAAAATTTAATAATTACTGTACCCTTGTCATGAATTACGAAGATGCCTGGAGAGTTTATGTAGCGATCGTTGGCTATTAAGGGGGCAGATAGAATTATGGTGGGTTACGATCTGCTGATTGTAGATGATCAGGCGGGGGTTCGGCGGTTGCTTTATGAAGTTTTTTTGGTGGAGGGGTACCTGGTGGACATGGCTTCCTCTGGAGCCGAGGCGGTTCAAAAGGTGTGCGAGAGGAAACCTCAGGTGGTTTTGCTTGATCACAGGATGCCTGTAATGAGC
>DMIY01000159.1 GCA_003457075.1 Desulfotomaculum sp.
GAGCCGGACATAGCTGTAGCAATCCGGAAGCTGCTGGGCGCCCTGGAATACAGGACCTGGAAATTAGAGATACACCGCCGGGTTGCTGAGGATCTGGGAACCGCTTTATGCCAGAATTGGTAAAAACCGTGAGTGAAAAGGAGAGAATAAAAATGGCCGGGGCCATTAATTTTGACCGGATATTTGAAGACGCCATTGAGCCGGGCAAGGAGCCCAAAAGGCTGTTTAAAGAAGCTTACGAAGGTGCGGTAACGGCCGTCAGTTATGCGGAAATATTACTAAACCAGGCTATCCGCAGGTATGGCAAGGATCATCCGGTGGCTTATCCCGATACAGCTTATTTTTTACCTGTTATCCGCTGCTTAAGTGGTGAGGAGATCAAGACTTTGGGTGATTGCCTGACTCCCCTTAACCGCCAGCGAATGCTTATGCGGGAGGAGAAGACGTTTGCCAATGCCAGGCAGTGGGGAGAAGCTGCCTGGTATGCAGCCGATATTATTGAAGCGGTAAGATACCTAAGGCATACGCCGGAAAACCCGCTGCATGTCCCGCCGTGGACAGGCTTTATAGGTGACCCTGTGGTACGCTCGTACGGAACCAAGATGGTGGACTGGACCATTCCGGGCGAGGCCGTAATCCTGGGCCGGGCGAAGAACAGCAAGGCAATCGCCAGGGTTGTAAACAAGTTGATGGAAATGGGCTTTATGCTTTTCCTTTGCGACGAGGTTTGTGAACAGTTGCTGGAGGAAGGCGTTAAGCTGGGAGCAGAGTTTATTGCTTATCCGGTGGGTAACTTTACCCAGGTGGCGCACGCGGCGAATTACGCCCTGCGGGCGGGTATGATGTTCGGTGGAATTCCGGCCGGCTTAAGAGATGCCCAGCGCGATTACCAGCGCAGGCGGATTCAGGCCTTTGTTCTCTACCTGGGCGAGCACGATATGGTCAAGACGGCCGCTGCCATGGGAGCTATAAACGTAGGCTTCCCGGTCATTACGGATCAGCCCCTGCCGGAGGATAAACAGATCAAAGACTGGTTTGTTTCCGAGCCGGATTATGATAAAATAGTACAAACCTGCCTGGAAGTGCGGGGAATTAAAATCACCACCGTTGATATTGATGCGCCGATCACCATTGGTCCGGCCTTTGAAGGTGAGAGCGTCCGCAAGAAAGATATGTACGTGGAGTTCGGCGGTACCCGTACAACGGGCTTTGAGCTGGTAAGGACGGTTGGCGCCGACGAGTGTGAAGATGGTAAAGTGGAAGTTGCCGGATCCGATGTGGATACCGTGGAACCGGGCGGGGCCATGCCGATCGGTATTGTGGTGAATGTGTACGGCCGCAAGATGCAGGAAGACTTCGAACCTGTGCTGGAGCGCCGCATCCATTATTTCTGCAACTATGGTGAAGGATTATGGCACGTGGCGCAGCGGGACATCATGTGGGTGCGCATCAGTAAAGATGCTTTTGCTAAAGGGTTCCGTTTAAAGCACATCGGCAATATTCTGTCTGCTAAGTTCAAGGCTGAGTTCCCCGCGATTGTAGACCGGGTGCAGGTGACCATTTATACTGACGAGCAAAAAGTACAGGAATTAAAAGAGATGGCCCGCGGCTATTATAAAAAACGGGATGATCGCTTAAAGCAGCTGCGGGACGAAACGGTGAATACCTTCTATTCCTGCCTGCTTTGTCAGTCCTTTGCGCCCACGCACGTTTGCGTCATTGCACCCGAACGGGTGGGCCTGTGCGGGGCGGTCAGTTGGCTGGATGCCAAGGCGGCCTTCGAAATTAACCCGCACGGTGTTAATCAGCCTATCCTCAAGGAAGGGGTGATTGACGAGGTTAAAGGACAGTGGGAATCCTTTAATGATTTTATATATAAAAATTCCCAGCGCAGCATTACTAATGTTAACTTTTACACCATCATGGAGTACCCGATGACCTCCTGCGGCTGTTTTGAGTGTATTTTAAGCATAGTACCGGAGTGCAACGGCTTCATGGTGGTAAACCGGGAACACAGAGGTATGACTCCCTCCGGCATGAGCTTTTCTACCATGGCCGGCATGATTGGCGGCGGGGCGCAGATGCCCGGTTTTATGGGTATCGGTAAGTCTTATTTGGGTTCCCGCAAGTTTGTTCCGGCTGATGGTGGCCTGGCCCGTCTGGTGTGGATGCCCAAGGCATTAAAAGAGCAGTTGCGATCCGCACTGGAAGAAGCTGCCGAAGACGCCGGTTTAGGGAAGAATTTCGTCGACAAGATTGCCGATGAAACAGTCAGCGCCAGCGGGGAGGAAATCCTGCCTTTCCTGGAAGAAAAGGGACACCCGGCACTGGTCATGGAACCACTTATTTAAGCCTGGCTTGTTAAAAAGCAGGTGTAGTACGCGAAAGGGACACCTGTCTAAACGAACAGGTGTCCCTTTCGCGTATGCTTGCTTTGAGAACGCCAAGCAAAGATTTATTTTTAGGGAGAAAAAAGGAGATATGGCATTAACGGGTTTGGAAGTTTTTAAGCAATTGCCCAAAACAAACTGCAAAAAATGTGGTCATCCCACCTGTCTGGCCTTTGCCATGACTTTGGCCAGCGGTAAGGCCAACCTGGATCAATGTCCGGATATAAGCGCAGCAGCGAGGGAGTTCCTTGATTCTGCTTCAGCGCCACCGGTTACCCTGGTAAAAATCGGGACTGGTGAACGGGAGGTGCAACTGGGCAATGAAACGGTTCTTTTTCGTCATGACAGGCGTTTTGAACACCCCACTGGTATTGCCATCCTGGTCTCCGGCACGCAGGACGACATTGCTGCCAAAGTTGAGCAGGTTGACAGGCTGGTATTTGACCGGGTGGGCCAGATTCACAACATAAACCTGGTAGCTGTGAAAAATTCTTCCGGCGATGGCGGAAAGTTTGCTGAGGCGGTAAAGACTGCTTCAGAGAAGACAGACTTTCCGTTAATTTTGATCAATGAAGACCCGTCGGCGATAGAAAAGGCGCTGATCGTTGAGGGCGCTAAAAAACCGCTTGTTTGCGGGGCCAATGCTGCTAATTACGAGGCCATGACGGCTGTGACCAAAAAATTTGATGTGCCCATGGTGGTTAAGGGCGCTGATCTTAATGAACTGGCCGGGTTAGTCGAAAAAGTAGTCGCCCTGGGACACAAGCAACTGGTTCTTGATTCCGGCGCCAGGGAGGTAAACAGGGTACTGGCCGACCAGACACAGATCCGCCGTCAGGCTTTGAAGCGCTTCCGGCCGTTTGGCTATCCTACCATTGCTTTTGCAGACAATGAAGACCCGGTACAGGCAGTATTGGAAGCAGGAGTTTACATTGCCAAATATGCCGGCATTGTAGTCTTATCAAGCGCCGATCCGGCAGATATTTTACCCTTAATTACCCTGCGTCTGAACATTTATACAGATCCCCAGAAACCCATTGCTATGGAGTCCAGGATATACGAAATCGGTACGCCGGGTTCTGATGCTCCTGTCTTTGTAACCACCAATTTCTCGCTGACTTATTTCTGCGTGGCAGGGGATGTAGAAGCGGCGCGGGTGCCTGCTTATATTCTGCCCGTAGATACCGGCGGCATTTCCGTGCTTACCGGCTGGGCGGCAGGAAAGTTTACGCCCGAGAAGATCACGGAGATGCTCCAGGGTTCTGGTATAGCAGACAGGGTTTCACACCGTAAGGTAATTATTCCCGGCGGGGTGGCAGTATTAAGCGGCAAGCTGCAGGAATTATCCGGTTGGGAAGTGCTGGTGGGGCCGCGCGAATCTTCCGGTATACCGGCGTTTATCAAGCAGCGCTGGATTGCCTAAAGAACTGTTTTTTAAGGAGACATATAAAACATGCCGGACTTCACTATAAAATTTGCTTCCGATAACAAGACGGCAGTTATTCCGGAAGGGGAAAATCTTCTGCACGCAATTGCAGCGGCGGATATTCCATTGGAAGCTTCCTGTGGCGGGAAGGGCGCCTGCAGCAGTTGCAAGGCGCTGTTGAAGGAAGGAAAGGTAAAATTAATGGCGACCGGTAAGCTGACGGAAGAAGAATTGGCGGCCGGATATATCCTGGCCTGCCAGAGCATCCCGGAAAGCGACCTGGTAATAGAAATCCCTGAAGAGTCCCGGTTAAGCGAACACCAGATGGTTTTAGACGATCCCGGTGAGCGTTTTGCTGACGGAGAAACACCTGCTGATGGCTTTCTGGCGGAAGGAAACGGGCTGTGTGCCCAGGGTTCTTGCGAACCCTTGTACAGAAGGATAAAGCTTAAGATTCCAGAACCCACACTTGATGATCCGGAAGACGACCTGGGAAGGCTTTCGCGGACCTTGCATAAGGAATTCGGGATCGAGCACCTGCGGCTTAACCTGGATACCATGCGTTCCCTGCCGCACGTTTTAAGAAAGGCCGGCTGGGAGGTAAGCGTTCATCTAACCGAGGCCGCCGGATACAAGGCAACCGGTATTGAAGAAATAGAATCCGTCCGGGAGGACAAGAAGTACTATGGCCTGGCCATTGATATAGGTACAACTACGGTGGTAGTCCACCTGGTTGACCTGGAAACGGGTATTTCTGCAGGAGTGAAGGGAACTTATAACAGGCAGGCGATTTTTGGTGATGACGTAATCTCCCGGATTATCTACGCCGGTGAACATCAGGACGGCCTGCAGGAATTACAAAGAACTGTCATGGCGACGATAAATGAGTTGATTGATGATCTGCTGAAATCACACCGGATCAGTCATGCTGATGTAAGGGCTGCCGTTTGTGCGGGCAACACTACGATGATTCACTTGTTCCTGGGTCTGGAGCCGGCATATATCCGCCTGGAACCGTATGTGCCGGTGGCAAACAATATACCGGCAGTGCGGGCGCACCGGCTGGGTTTAAAGATTTACCCGCGGGCCTGGGTACAATGTGTTCCCGGCGTCGCCAGTTATGTTGGCGGGGACATTACGGCGGGGGTGCTGGTTACAGGTATGGCAGAGGGAGAGAAAACGACCCTTTTCATTGATGTGGGCACCAATGGAGAAATGGTTCTGGGAAATAAAGAATGGTTGATCGCCTGTTCCTGTTCGGCCGGGCCGGCCTTTGAAGGAAGCGGTATCCGGTGCGGTATGCGGGCCATGAAGGGAGCGATTGAATTTGTTAATGTTGCTGCCGGAGGGGCAAAAGTGGAGTACCGTACCATAGGTAATGTACCGCCGGCGGGTATTTGCGGATCTGGTCTGATTGATTGCCTGGCGTCTTTAAATAAAGCCGGCGTTATTGACCGGGCCGGTAATTTTGTTTCCGGTTTGAACACCCGCCGGTTGCGGGAAGGGGTTGACGGAACAGAGTATGTACTGTCTTGGGCGGCAAGATCAGGACATGGGGAGGACATTACCATTTCAGAACCGGAAATCAAGAATTTGGTTCGTTCCAAAGCAGCGGTATTTGCCGGCATCCGGTCGATGTTGACAATGGTTGGCTTGCCCATGGAAGCTATTGAGCGTGTATTCATTGCCGGTGGTTTTGGACGGTATATAAACGTTCAGCAGGCAATTGCCATCGGTATGTTTCCGGATTTACCGGTAGAAAAGTATACTTATATTGGCAACAGTTCGGTAAAAGGAGCAAAGCTGGCGCTGCTTTCGCAGCCGGCCCGGGAAAAGGCGCAGGAATTAGCCGGACGCATTACGTATTTAGAGCTTTCTGTGGGCAATACTTTTTATGAAGAGTTTGTATCGGCTCTTTTCCTGCCGCATACTGATTTAAGTTTATTTCCATCATTATTTTAAGGTTTGGGGGAAGCAGATAAAATGGCCTTTACGATAGCAGTTGCAGGGAAGGGGGGGACGGGTAAAACCACGCTCGCGGCGCTGGTCATCAGACAATTGATCCGGGCTGAAAAAGGTCCTGTTTTGGTGGTGGATGCCGATGCCAATGCCAATCTTAACGAGGCTTTGGGCATCGAGGTAGAGGATACCATAGCTGAAATGATGGCCCGGATCAACAACAACCTGGAACCGCTGCCTGCCGGCATGACCAAGGACCAGTACATGGCCTTTCGTATCCACCAGTTGCTGGCCGAAGGAGACGATTTTGATCTTTTAGTCATGGGAGGGCCTGAAGGTCAGGGATGTTATTGTTATGCGAACAATCTGCTGCGCGGCTTTATTCAGCAGTTGAGCGGTAATTATCCTTTTGTAGTAATGGACAATGAAGCCGGAATGGAGCATTTGAGCAGGCGCACTACCCAGAATGTGGATATTCTGTTCGTTACCAGTGATTCCACCGCCAGGGGCATCCGTTCTGCCGGGAGGGTAAAGGAATTGGTAAAGGCTTTGAGCCTGGATATTAAAAGGATGTATCTGGTGGTCAGCAAAGCGGTAGATGATTCCGTAGAGGCGCTGAGGGAGGAAATCCAGCGCACGGGGTTGGAATTGACCGGTGTCATTCCTTTAAATGAACAGGTTTATGAGTTTGACCTGCTGAGCAAACCTCTGTGGGGTTTGCCTGATGATTCGCCGGTAGTGGCAGCGGTTGCCGGAATCATGAAGAAGGTAGAAATTCTGTAAAGAAAATTGTTTTTTATAAAAAGGAGAGGGAATTGTGGCTGTTGCAATTGCTAAGGAAAAATGGAGCAGCCGGGTAAACGAAGTGGTCATTGGCGTCGAACCGAATGTGGTGAAGGTGGGTGGTGAGAACACCTTGCCCTTTCTTCGCTTTGAAGGCGTGGTGCCCAACCGCCCGGTGGTTGCCCTTGAAGTATGGGACATGGAACCACTTGATTGGCCAGGAATGTTGACTTCCGCCTTCGATGGTGTATTGGATAACCCGGTGGCCTGGGCTAAAAAGTGTGAGGAATGTGGAGCGGATTTAATTTGCCTGACCCTGATCAGCTCACATCCTGACAACAAGAACAGCAGTCCTGCCGAGTGCGCTGCTACCGCCAAAGC
>DMIY01000022.1 GCA_003457075.1 Desulfotomaculum sp.
GGTAGGAATTGCGGGGAAAGATAATGCCGATCGATGACTTCTATTTGAACCAAACCGATATCACCGCTGCCAAGATAAAACTCTATCAAGGCTATATCGGAACATACCTGATCAAGGTGCTCATGAAATTCGGCAAATGCTCTGTCGCCGACTTATTCTGCGGCCCCGGCAAGAACGGCGCCGAAAAAGGCAGCCCATTGGTCCTGCTTGAAGAGGCAGAAAAAATGTTAACGTCGGAGACACTAAAGAGACTTTATCCTTATCCGGAAGTTTCGATATTATTCAACGACATTGAACCAGACCATATCGCAAATCTCGCCGTAGAACTATCCCATATGACACTGCCACGGGAGATACGGATAGAAACCCCAACCAGTAAGCATTTCAGGGATGTGATAAACAGCAATTCCATGCTGCTTCGCAGTCCGAGGCCAAAATTCTTCTTCCTTGACCCGTTCAACTACAGCGACGTAACAATGGAAGACATTAAACGCCTGATTGACTCGCCATTTACGGAAGTACTGCTCTTCCTACCAGCGTTCTTTGCCTACAGGTTTGCCGGCGTAGAAACGGAAGAAAAAACCAAGCGGTTCTTGGAGTCTTTTACCACCAGAGGCATAGCTGATTATGCGGACTTTGATGATTTTATAGGCTCTATCAGGGAAAAACTACTGGCCTCTCTGGGAATAGAATTCGTCCGCCCAATAATCCTTGATGCGGGCCAAAAGAAGAACACCCTTTTCTTTCTGAGCAAAAGCTTTCATGGCATGCTCGTAATGAACGAAGTGATCTGGGAAGACGCATACGACGGGAAACGTGTCCTGGTAAAAGGACAGGAAGAGGAGCCCGGGTTATTCACAAAACAGGCGCTGGAAGTAGCCACTCCCGCGCTTGTTGCCTTTGAGCGGAACCTCCTAGAAGAAATGAAGAATCGCAAGTCGATGACGAACGTCGACGTTATCCGCTTCGCAATAAAAGAGGGATTCCTGCCCAGACACGCCGAAGACATAATCAAGAAACATCACGAACACTTCTCCCTTGTCATCACAGACGGGAAGCAAAAACGCCCTTATGTTTCCACGCCCAATATCAATACGGCGCGAAGTATCATAAAATATATTGAGTAAGGCATATTATGTCCCAGAATTCAGCGATAGAGTGGACCGAATCCACCTGGAACCCCGTGACTGGCTGCACCAAGATCAGCGAGGGGTGTCAGCATTGCTATGCCGAGCGCATGACCAAGCGGCTGAAGGCCATGGGCTCGGCGCATTACAAGAGTGGATTCAAACTGACCACGCATCTGGACGCCTTGGAACTGCCGCTTACTTGGAAAAAGCCGCAGGTCATCTTCGTAAACTCCATGAGCGACCTTTTTCACAAGGACGTTCCCGACGCTTTCATCAAGGGCATGTTCGAGGTAATGCGCCAAGCGCACTGGCACAAGTTCCAAATACTCACCAAACGTTCCGAGCGACTGCTCTGCATGAGCAAGGAACTTCCTTGGGCGGACAATATCCTTATGGGCGTCACGGTGGAGAATGAGAAGCACCTAAACCGCGTGGCCCACCTGAAGAAGACCGGGGCTAAAATTAAATTCCTTTCGCTTGAACCGTTACTTGGCCCGCTGACGCACCTGAACCTTAAAGGCATCAACTGGGTCATAGTCGGGGGGGAATCCGGCCCCGGCGCCCGCCCGATGCGGCAGGAATGGGTAACAGATATCCGCAACAAATGCTCCAATTCCTCGGTCCCGTTCTTCTTCAAGCAGTGGGGGGGCGTCAATAAAAAGAAAGCCGGCCGCTCTCTTGAAGGCAAAACATACAGCCAGAAGCCGGAAGTGCTGCTAATTTAACGTCCCAATAAGTTCTCGTTACCACATCTCCGCCACAATACCGCTGGCGTGACTCCACTGAAATTCGGTTATAATATCGTATGCTCTTCCGGGCGCTTGCATTCCATATACTAAAGGCGTTCAGGCGCTCGCTCTCCGTAGTGCTGGCGACGGTCTCGGTTACCGGTGTGCTACCCAATACTCGCGCCGGCGGGGAAACCCTTGCCGCCGCAACCGCCCTATACGCACAAACCCGAGCCAGCGACGAATGCCTGCCATCTAGCCAGTTGCGCCCCCGACAAAGCCAAGGCGTTTCCCCCAACCTGCTTCCTGGTAACGTTTCGCCAACTATCTCCCTTACCACATCATACTGGCCTGGGCCTCTTCCAGCACAAACACTTTCACGCACACAGCAGGCAATCCCGCATCTCCGCGGTCCGCCACGGTGGACTGCGCCCTTTTCAGTGGACAGTCTGAGCCCGTTTTTGTGTAGGGCTTGACCGGTCTCATTTCCTGCCGCCATTTCTCTCAAAATCCTCCGGGCTCATGTAGCCCAGGGACGAATGCAGCCGCTTCTTGTTGTAGACCGCCTCAATAAACTTCGGCAGCCTCTCCACCACGTCCTCGTACGTCTCGTAATCGCCCAGGTAGACTTCCTCGTACTTCAGCGTTTTCATAAAACTCTCCAGCGCCGCGTTGTCGTAAGGATTGCCCTTTCTCGACATGCTCGGCCTGAATTTGTGCTCCAGCAACACGTCCACGTAGTCGCCGCAAGCGTACTGCACGCCCTGGTCCGAATGGTGAATGCAGCCCGGAGGCGGCCGCCGCTCTCTTACGGCCTGCTCCAGCGCGCCCAGCACCAGCCTTGCATCTATCCGCCGGGATATGGACCACCCCACCACCCTGCGCGAATACAGGTCCAGGATCACCGCCAGGAACACGAAACCGTTCACGATGCGGATGTAGGTGATGTCCGAGCCCCACACCGTGTTCGGCGTCTTGATGTCCTCCAGTTCCGGCAGCAGGTTTTCGTACCTGGCGAAGCCGTGCCGGGAGTCAGTCGTCGGCCTGAACGCCCGCGGCAGTATCGGGAACAGCCCGTATTGCCTCATCACGCGCCTTATCCGCTTCCAGTTGACCGCCGGGCCGTCGGCCTCCAGCGCGGGCTTTAAGCGGCGGTAGCCGTAGCCGGGGAACTCCACATGGATGGCGTCTATGCGGTCTTTGAGCTCTACATCCGCTTTCTGGCGTTTCCCGACCGGATCCTTGTAGTACGCCGACCGGCTCAGCCCGGTCATTTTACACCCTTGCGAAACTGTTCCCAGTTCAGCCCGGTGATCGCGCACGAATTCAGCTTTTTCAGCCGCTGTTCGTAAATTTCCATTTTTTTTAAAAGATCGATCTGCATCGTCAGGTCGCCCACTTTCTCTTTGAGCCCCCTGACTTCCTTCTCCAGCGCTTTCTCCCGGGCAGACGGATTATCCGTCAGTTCCCCGGCCCTGAATTTGTCGCGCCAGCGGATTATCGCCGTCGCCGACACCTCGTACTTCCTGGCCGCGCCGCTCAGCGACAGCGCGCCTGTCTCTATCTCCCGGACGACGTACTGCTTGAGCTCCACCGGGAACGAACGCCTCTTTTTGGACATATCCGGCTCCTTGGTACTTGTCATTTTACCATGACCTCCTTTCGGAGCCGGTCAAAAACCCTACACAACTCAGCCCTCTAACTGTCTACCAGATGGGGCGCACTCCAAGTGCCGATTTCGGCGTCTATTATCGCTTTGCCGATTATTTCTTTAATTTTCAACTTTACTTTCATACTGCCTCCGTGTAAATTTTCGCGGGGATATAGCGGCTCCTACTATATATATACGAAGCCGGAGTCTAAAACTGCCGCGCGAAAACACTAAGTGCTTGTTTTATAATGATATTTTGTATTTGTACTAAGCGAGCAATTCCTTAAGCCGATCGCTGCGCAGGCAGTTCATTATATTCACCTTTTGCGCGCCGGAATCGGCTTTACGGTCCAGCAGCTCATACATTAGTTCGGAGAAGAAATTCTCTACCGCAGAGTTAAGCCCGCGGGCGCCTAAATCCCGGAGGGTGGCCTTATCGGCCATTTCCGCAACAAAGGCTGGCGGGATTTCAAGCTCAATCCCGTTTCGGGCGAAGAAAGCTTTATAGTGCTCTATCAAGCTGGTGCGCTGATTGCCTAGTATGCCTAAAAAATCCTCCCGGGTAAGTTTGTCCAGGGTTACGATATTAGGAAACCGCCCGACCAGCTCCGGCATAAACCCGTATTTTATTATGTCCTGGGGGCGCACTTGCCTCAAGAGATTGGACCGTTCAAACTCCTCCCTTGCCGAAGTCGCCTGATTTTTAAAACCTATCTGATTCTTGGTTTTCAGGCGCTCGCTTACAATATCGCCCAGGCCTTGAAAAGCGCCAGCGGCGATGAACAACACATTTTTCACATTAAAGTTGTATGTGGTTATTCCCGTCGGCCGGCTTTTCTCGAAATTAAGGCTGTCACCCTCCAGCATTTTTAGGAGATCCTGCTGCACACTAAGGCCGCTTACGTCTCGTTCACTGTTATGCGATTGTCCCACATTTTGAGCAGCAATTTTATCTATTTCGTCTATAAAGATTATCCCGTATTCGGCGGTTTTGGGATTATCACCCGCCGCCCGCCGTAGGTGTATCAGCATTTCTTCAACACTGGCGCCAACATAGCCGGTTTCCGTATATTGCGTGGCATCACAGAATGCTACCGGCACGCCTAGTATTTCCGCAAGCCGCTTGGTTATATAGGTTTTCCCGCAACCGGTTGGTCCAAGAAGCAGTGTATTGAGGCGAGGCACGGCAAGGCCGGGGTTGGCAGGTTTAGCAAATCGCTCCAGATGCTGAAAAGCCACGGTCGCCAACTGCTTTTTAGCGGTTTCCTGTCCTATAACATTAAGGTTAAGCAGTTCCGCAATCCGGCGAGGCCGGGGCGGCTTCACGGATTGTATCTTTCGTTTTTTTGGATTGCCGTTCTTAAGCAAAAGCTCAACAACAGATTCTTTAAGACTTGAAGGAGGCTTTACTGCTTCGTCGCGACAGTAGTTGTCCTGTGAGAATAGCCCGGATTTTTTCAACCTGTTACTAGAAAGAAAATACGGCAGGATTTCCATTCTAGGCATCGCCAGCAGGGCGGAAATGGCTTTAAGCACACTGTCATTGCCCCGGTATGGGTCAGCAAGGCTATGTCCGGATATTTCTCTGGCCGCGATCAAGGCAAAGATAACCCACTCATTCTCGTCGAAGTTATGCTTTCGGCATAATTGCAGAAAAGGGATATTAACACCCTTCTTGAATCCCTTTTCTCCCGAGTTAAAAAGTTCGCGTAACTGCGCGAGTGCAGAGGCGCAGACTGCTTTTGGGTCGAACGGCTTACCGGCTTTACCTTTCGCTGGCTGGGCGGACGTTTGCGCCTGTTCAGCGCGGGTGCCGATAGCCTGGCGCAGTTCAGGGACCTCCAAGATTTCTACCAGCCGTTTAAGGTACTCTTTGTTGCTTTGTATTTGTTTCATAAACTCCCCATACAAACAGTGTAGAACAGCGCACCGACAGCGTGGTGTCGGTGGGGAGTATTTCATAAGGGAAAGCAAAAATGCCGCCCCGCTGCTAAGTAGCGGGACGGCATATTGGGGATAGAAATGTTTACTTCTTGTTAGCCAAATAATCGGCTATTCGGCGATTAACCTCATCTTTAAGTTCTTTGGGCTCAAGGACTTTTATATCGGGCAGGAACCGCATGATATTGGGCACGGCTTCGTTGTGAACGCAGATCTTGGCTTCAACTTTGAAAGTCTCCGGGCCTTGCGCTATTATTTTCTGCGCAGGGAAATATTCGGTAAGTTCAAAGTAATCCTTAATGCGGTTGGAAACTTCCATTACCACCCGCGTGCAGCGGTCGCGGTTGAACCAGATATTGCGAGCGTCCTTTAAGGTTTCCTTGATCCAAGCCGGCTTCTCAAAGTTTTCCTCGGCCAGCGGCTCTACCTTGAGAATGTGCGTGTAACGCAGCGTGCGGATTTCCTGCTTGCGCTTGGCTTCCGGTTCAAGCAGGTAACCCAAATACCACATACCATCGCACATAATAAGCGAGAACGGCCAGACCTTTACGGTCTTCTCCGCCGTCCCGCTCAGGTAGGTGAGGTTGATCTTATATTTGAACTGTATGGCGTTATAGAGGTCCTGGTAAAAAGGCAGTTGCGTATCGGGCTGTTTTACGCGGGGGGTTATCATGAAGAAAGGAGAATCTGTTTCCTCCAGCGTAAAGGCTTTTTCCAGGGACTGAAGAACGGATTTATTGATCTGTCCTCCGAAGATCCTTGAGAGTTGGCAGAGGAAAGCCATTGTGGCTGCGTCCTGGTCGTTGATGTCCAGTTTTTCAAAGCTCTTCGCCTCAGAGTTAAATATCCACTTACCCTTTTCGTGTTCATCCGGTAGAATAAAGTGGTCGTCGCGCATGGCCAGCAGCAGCCGCTGCAGGGTGCGCTCGCTTACTTCCAGTTCCGCAGCCATTGGGCGGGTTCTAATGTAGCCGTTCCGGTTAAGCGCGGTCAGCACGCGCATAAACCTATTTAAAAAAGTGTTGTACTTGCGCGGCCCGCGCTTGGCGGTGGTAGCGATTATTATTTTCTTCTTGCCCATGGAGTCCCCCGTTGCGTTAAACTGCCTTTTCCTATTATAGGATTTTGGGGAGGCGGGCAAGAATATTAGAAACTCGCGGTATAGCTTACAGGCTGGCGCCTGAAAGTATATCAACGACTGCCTGGGGCGTTGAGAAAAGATAATCGGGGTGAGCATTCTCCGTGGGCATGAGTTCCGGCGCGCCCCACTGCGCACAACCGCTGATTATTCCGGCGTTGCGGGCTGCGCCTGTGTCGGCTGCAGCGTCTCCAATAAATATTGTCCTTCCGCGTGAAGCCTTTGCGTTCCCCAGTATAAGGTTTAACCCTTCAGGGTCAGGTTTGAAGCGCACAGTGTCGTCCCCGGTAATTATGGTCATAAAAAGTGATTCCCAATTCAGGATATCCAGGCTAATCTCTACGGCCCGCCGGCTTTTGCCGGTACAGAGCGCCATGGGGATGCCACGTGCCTGCACCTGCCTTAGTAATTCATTTATCCCCGGGTAGACATACACGCGGTCATGCTCGCGCTCGTAGAGGTCATAATATGCGTTAAGACATTCTTTTACTAAATCCTTGGGAACAAACTGCTCGATGATCTTCTCTTCCTTGGGGCCGAACGCTTTGGTTATTGTCGCAGGTGTAACCGACGGGGGGCAATGAGCCTTAACGGCGCGGTGGAGCCAGTCTGCAAGGCAGCCCATAGAGTCCACCAAAGTTCCGTCCATGTCGAAAACAATAAGATCAAAAGGTTTGGCAGCCATATATTACTTAAACAATCCCGCTCAGGTGCTCCAGAATTTTCACCATAGCCAGCGTGTCCTGGCCGCAGTAGACTTTCAGGTCCTTGGCGGTCTGGTCCATTTCGGCCTTGGTTAGTTTACCGGAAAGCATGTTGAAGTAGGCCAGCTGCGCGTCGCCGCCGTTAGCCACGGGCAGGCCTTCATAAGTCA
>DMIY01000144.1 GCA_003457075.1 Desulfotomaculum sp.
GGTAAAAACATACCGGTGCGCAGCGTCCGGGGGCCAGGGGGCGCCGTAGCCTTTACCGTAACCAGGCACATTTAAGAGGACAAAATCGTTGTTTAGTTCTTTTGCTCCTGCCGGTAAGTTGCCACCCGGACTGGCTCCTTCTGGAAGGCTTGTTGTTGAAGCCGGTATGTTATAGATCATCCAGTGAACAAAAACACGCGGGAACTGAAACATTTCTGGTACGTCGGGGTCGGTTATTGCCAGAGCAAAACTCTTGGTTCCGGCAGGCGCATCTTCCCAGTTAAGTGGCGGCGAAACATTGTTCATCTCGGCATATTTTTCAGGAATTGTCCCTCCCGCAGCAAATGCTGATGATTTAAGCGTAAACATGATCATTCCTCCTTGATATTTATACTATTGTTAGCCTATCCTCAATCTACCTAAACGAACCCCCGTGACATTAACGCTGGCGGTTTGCCTCTTTTTCCACCTCCTGCCAGACTTAAAATTTTCTCAATTATGACATTGCTGGCATTGACGTCTCCACTGACCATGATGTGTAGCACCCAGGATTAAAGGTGCTTTGAATTCCTTTATTTTCCGTGCAAAGGCAATGGCTTTTTAATGATTATCTTGCATAAATTTATCAAAGCCTTTGTTCTTCTGCAATCTTCGGTCCGGGTCAAATCCTGGCAGTTGCCTTACTAATGCTCCTTTCTTCTTTGGTATACGCTTATTTTCATCAAAGATTTACATTTGGAATGATTTTATTCTAAAGTAACCTTATTGCCACATTCGTGTTATGCGAGCAGTTCCAAAAATTTTTGTACTTCCAAAGGTGACTTTAGTCTTAGACTGGCGTTTGATGGTCTGAGATGTTCACTAACCAGGACGCCCAGGCCATTTTCTATGCATTTAAAAGCGTCCTCGTCAGTTGTATCATCACCCAGGAAGACAAAAAAGGCCTGGGGTAAGTTTTTCTTCAGCCATGATACTGCGTTTCCTTTATGTAATCCTTTAGGGCGCACTTCGAGAATTTCTTTACCTTTCAGAAGTTCCAGATCGAATTGCCGGCGCAGCCTTTTGCTTTCTTTGATAAAGCTTTCTAAGACTTTCTCTGCCGGCTCAAAACCGGCCAGCCGGTAGTGGATAGCCAGGGCGTAGCGCTTGTTTTCAATAAGAAAACCCGGCTGATTCTTAATACACTCATCAGCAAGCTTGCAAAGAGTTGTGATGATTTTTTCCACCCCGGTTCTTGCCTGCAAAGGAATAAAATCCCCATCGGGACTGATGATTACCGCGCCGTGTACGCCGCCCAGGTACAGTCCCGGAACAGGCAAAAGTTCTCTTAACTCTTCCGGCCGGCGCCCGCTTAATACGGCCAATGTATATTTTGGTAGACGACAAAGTTGTTCTAATATTTTAAGCAGTTCTTTATCCGGCCTGGCCAGATCGGGCCGTGGCATAATGGATACCAGTGTCCCGTCGTAATCCATCATTAAAAGCACTTCTTTATGTCCGGCGACCTTCTCCGCCAGGTTCGCCGGCGAAATTAACGGCGGGTTGTTCCGGTTTAAGTTCACTTTCCTTAACCTTTCACTGAAAAAATAAATCGCTGTAAGGTTGCTNNTACTATTGCATATTCAGCTTTTAAAAATAGATATTCATCACCTAACCTGGCATAGCCGGAACCAAAAAGGTTTTTTCTTTTCCGTGTCGAATAACTTAAGTAGTAAATAAACCTCCGGGAAGTGATTTTTATGTCCATCGGTCTTTATATTCATGTTCCCTTTTGTTTAAAGAAGTGTTCTTATTGTGATTTTGTTTCTTATGTTTATGAGCCGGCGCTTGCCCGTGAATACCGTACTGCTTTGATTAAGGAAATGGAGCTATACAGCAAAAGATTGCCTGCCGGAGATAAAGAAGTGGAAACATTGTTTATTGGAGGCGGCACTCCTACCTGTTTATCGACAGATGATTTAGTGACTATTTTAGAAAGCTGTCACTATCATTTTCATCTTCTTCCCGGCGCCGAAATCAGCATGGAAGCCAACCCCGGCACGGTGGATGTGGAAAAGCTCTTAGCGGCTCACCGGGCCGGGGTCAATCGCTTAAGCCTGGGGGTTCAGGCCTGCCAGAAACGGTTATTGAAGTTGCTGGGCAGGATTCATTCTTTTTCTGATGCAGTAGAGGCTGTGCAGGCGGCCAGGCAGGCGGGATTTATAAATTTCAGCATGGATTTAATCTTTGGTATTCCCGGCCAGGAGCCGGAAGAATGGCGTTATTGCCTGGAGCAGGTAACAGTGCTTGCTCCAACCCATATTTCTACTTATGGCCTGCAGTTGGAGGAAGATACGCCCCTTTGGCAGGAAATGCAGGCAGGGAAGATAGAGCCTTGCAGCGAAGAAGTGGAACTTAAGATGTACGAGCAGGCGATGGAGATGCTTAAAACTGCCGGCTTTGAGCATTATGAAATTTCTAATTTTGCCCTTCCCGGTTATCAATGCCGGCACAACCTGCGCTACTGGCATAATTTGCCTTATCTTGGCCTGGGGCCGGCTGCCTACTCATATTTAGATCACAAGAGGTTTAACAATGAAGTCAGTCCGGGCAAATATGTTCATCGTATAATGACGGGGGAATTAGCGGTGGTGGAACCGGAGGAGTTGCCTCTGTGTACCAGCATGGCGGAGACTATGATTTTAGGGCTGCGTCTGCTTGAAGGGCTTGATTTAAATGCCTTTGCCGCTCGTTTCGGGCGGCAGGTAGAGGAAGTATTTGCCGGACAGATAAGAAGACTTTTAGAGTTGGGACTGGTTGAGTTTGGCGAGGGTGTTTTGCGTCTTACCCATAAAGGGTTGCCGGTAGCCAACCGGGTATTTGTTGAGTTTGTCTAGCTTCTGCCAACATTTTGTTAGCTCTTGACAAGTGCTTGTTACAATGTTATTTTTAAGGAAGGGCTTAGCACTCTAATGCAGAGAGTGCTAACAGGAGGGTGATGTGGGTGCGGTTACAATTAAATGATCGCAAACAACAGATTCTTCTGGCTATTATTACGGATTATATTGATACTGCAGAACCGGTCGGTTCACGTACTATCGCCCGGAAGTATGG
>DMIY01000161.1 GCA_003457075.1 Desulfotomaculum sp.
GCGCCGTTAGGGCCCAAAAGCCCGAATATTTCACCCTTCTCGATATTTAAATCAATGTCCCGCACGGCTTGAATCTTGCCGAAGGTTTTAATGAGAGATTTAATTTCGATGATTGACATTTAAGAATGATACCTAAATTTTCAGATTATGACTACTGTAATATTCTTGAGTTGTGCCAACTCTAGATCATCATCTGAATCAGGTGGGGACCTTGCTCATGGAGTGCCTTACTGAGCTCTCTGGCCAGTTCTTCCGCAGCGGTTACTTTAACGGACTGTACGCCCATTCCTTGACCTAAGCTTACCCAGTCAATACCTGAAAGATCGGTGAGGTGTGATGCACACTTGCCAGGCGTTATTCCCAGCCGGCCATACTCGAGCTTAAGAATATCATAGCTTTGGTTGGAGCAAATGAGCGTGGTAATATTCAATCCTTCTCTTGCCTGAGTCCATAACGCCTGCAGGGTATACATGCCCGCTCCGTCCGCCTGGAAGTTGATCACCGGCCTGTCGGGGCAGGCGACGGCGGCGCCGACTGCGCAGGGCGCGCCCTGGCCGATAGCTCCTCCCGTGAGTGTAAGAAGGCTGAAAGGCGGAACGCCGGAAGTGATGGGATAGTACATAAAGCCGCTTGTGATTGCCTCCTCAACGACAATTGCTCCCTCAGGCTGAAGAGCCGCGATGACCGCGCAAATCTTTTGCGGGTTAAGAGCGCCCGCGGGGATTTCAGGTCTTTTTAAAGAAGCAAGCATGTCTGGATTAATAATTTCGGGCGCGGCGAGTTCGTCGGCGAGGATTTCCAGCACCTCCAGCAAGTCCTGCTCAGGCGTGGAGAGGTGAAACTTCTTCTGCTCTTCTTTTAAAAAGTTTGCCGGAATGCCTTCATACCCGAAAAAGGATACCGGCTCTTTTGCACCGGCAAAGACAAACACTTCGTATTTCGATAACATGTCTATGGCCATTTCCGGAAGGTAGGGTACGCGCTTCACGTCGGGCAATCCGGCGCCCCGCTCGATACGCGCCGGAAAATTCTCAGTGATGAGATCACATCCGCAGGCCTGCTTTATTCTGGCAGCGGCCATCAACTCCTTTTTCCCGATATATTTGTTGCCAAGAACAAGCGCGGCTTTTTTGCTGGCTCCCAACAAGACTGCTGCTTTGACCGCAGCCTTGCTGATGGATAGTTGCTCCTTTTTATAATGAATGACCCCGCCGCTATTGGCGCACTTATTCGTCTGGAGATCAAACGGGACGATGAGGGTGGCAATCTGCCCTGCTTGCGCGGCCCCGATGGCGTCTGCCATATCCTGCCCGAGACGCTCGGAAGAATGGCAGGTGCGCTGCCATCCGGAAACCGTCTTCGCCAAAGGCTCGATATCCATGGCCAGGGGCGGGTCGGATGCGCGATGCCAGGTGGAATGTTCGCCCACCACGACTACAATCCTGCTGTGCGCTCTTTTGGCATTGTGCAGATTCGCGAGTCCGTTGGCGAGACCGGGCCCGAGATGGAGAAGCACCATGGCCGGCTTCTGGAGCATCCGGGCATAACCATCGGCAGCGCCGGTACAGACGCCTTCAAACAGACCGAGGACAGGCCGGATGCCTCCCACTGTATCAAGAGCAACCGCAAGAGGAAGCTCGGTTGTGCCCGGATTGGCAAAACACACCTCGATGCCTGAATTCCTTGCAGCTTTTATGATGCATTCAGCGCCGTTCATATTACACGTTTTCTTTTTCAGATGTTTCCGAGCCTTTTAACTGTTTCACTGCTGCGTCATAAGCCGATTTGCTTCTTTCTATGGCTTCCTCATATTCTTCTTTTGCTCTGCCTAAAAGTTCCTTTGCCTTGCCGGTAATTTCGTCACGCGTCTCCTTACCGCTTTTGGGTGCATACAAAACCCCTAAGGCCGTACCAATCAAGCCGCCAATTAATAAACCTGCCAATAGATCTCTGTTATTTTCTGACATAAAACACCTCCAAAATTAATTACGGGGAAGAACCCCAAAGCAAGATTAGGAAACAGATTCCGCAGTAAGCTGCGAGGTATTAAATCATCCGCCCCGTCGTTATTTAATCTTCGACTATAATTTTACCGGTCATTTCTTCATGCCCGCTGCCGAAAAATACGATCCTCTATGTTTAAAGCATCATCGCGGTTTTGTTCCAGCGGCTGCAATGTTTTTAAACGCGTTATCAGGGTAAAAGCAATATGGACACTCCTCCGATGTTTCATAACTGTACTCAATATGTCCGCACACCTTACAACGCCATTCACTTGTGTCGAATATATCCTCTTTAAAATTCTTTTCAGATGTTTTACTTACCTTGTCTTTTCTTACCGAGGAATCTTTACGTTTCATTTGAATCTCCTTCATTAATGTTGGTTTTAAACGGATTAATGATGTTGCAAATTTTGTCTCTTTTGATTGAAAATTAATGCAAGTGATGAGGGGAAACAATACTGATTAATTGTAAGGGGAATGGTAGGCAATGCCTACCAC
>DMIY01000134.1 GCA_003457075.1 Desulfotomaculum sp.
AGTAACAGACTGACCCTTCAAGAAGTTAACTACGTTATCAAGACCGTGCAGGCCGGAGTGCATGACGCTCTACCAGGCATGGCCCGGGAAACGGTTTTGGTTACTGCCAGGGGGAAGCAAATCAAGCCGAAGACTTTAGGTCAACAGCAGTATATCAAGACTATGCGTGAGCATGATCTTATTTTTGCAATCGGCCCTGCTGGTACAGGAAAGACATACCTGGCAGTAGCGATGGCAATTCATGCCTTGCGCGATAAGCAGGTAAACCGGTTGATTTTGACCCGGCCGGCAGTGGAAGCCGGTGAAAAACTGGGGTTTCTGCCCGGCGATTTGCAAGAAAAAGTGGACCCCTACTTAAGGCCTCTTTATGATAGTCTATACGACATCCTGGGGATGGAAAACACTCAAAAGTACGTGGAACGTCATATTATTGAGATTGCTCCCCTGGCTTACATGCGTGGAAGGACTTTAGAAGATGCCTTTATAATTTTGGATGAGGCGCAGAACACCACCTGTGAACAGATGAAAATGTTTCTTACCCGTTTGGGGGTTGGTTCCAGGGCAGTCATTACAGGTGATATTACACAGATCGATCTGCCTAAGGGACAGATTTCAGGTCTTGTTCATGCACAAAAGATCCTGGCTCGTGTTGAAGGAATTGCCTTCCATTATTTAGGGGGGGAAGATATTGTACGGCATCCGCTGGTTCAAGATATCGTCAGGGCTTACGATGAAGGACAGTATGATGAAGGATAGCAGGCGACATTCTACGAATGTTGAATTGTAAATTGAAGATTATAAATGGGAAATTTTAAAATGCGGGAGAAAAACGGTTATCAACGGTGTTGATGGGGGAAATAAATTTATGCATACTACCGTCTGGGGTAGGGTAGCAGGGCTGTTTGGTTTTTTAATGAAACAGCGGCAAACACGCCGGGGTCTTGCTGCTTTATTATTTTTTATCCTGACTACGTTAATGGTTTCTATAGAATTTGTTCCTTACCGTGTTGGTTTGAAAGCGGGCCAGGTTTCTCCTGCTGATGTTTTTGCACCCCGCAGCGTTGTTTTTGAGGATCGGCTAAAAACTGAGGAATTGCGTCAACAGGCCGCTGCTTCCGTGCCTAACCAGTACGACCGGGATGCGGGTGTGAGCAGTGCCGTTCAACGGGATATATCGGTAGTGGTAGCGGGCATCAGAGAAGTTCAAAATGACCTTTCGGCCACCGGGGAGGAGCGTGTAAGCCGGTTACGTCAACTGCTGCCGCCTGATACCTCCGGTGAAATGTTGGTTTTACTTGCTAAACCTTCTCCAAAGGAACTACAGCGAACAGAGCAAGGAGTAAATGATTTAATTGCCAAGGCAATGGATGCGGAGCAAGGGATAACCACGGAAAATCTTGCGGATACCAGGAACAGTTTGGTTGCTAAAGTCAGTGAGTTATATTTAAGGCCGCCTTACGAAGAAGTGGGCCGGATCCTGATTCAGAGTTACCTGCGTCCCAACAACTTTCTTAATGTTGAGAAGACGCATCTTTTAAAGGAAGCAGCGATGGGAACTGTGCTTCCTCAACAGGTAACTGTCAGGCAGGGTGAAAAAATTGTTGGGGCGGGAGAAATAATGAGGCACGAACAAATGACCAAACTTGAGGCGCTTGGATTAACGCAAAGGGCCATTCCTTGGAGGAAGATTGCCGGCGACAGTTTGCTGGTGGTTCTTTTAATGGTGGTGGTGCTTTTCTACCTTTACCAGCAGAACAATGAGATTTACCGGAATGCCGGCCACCTTTATTTATTGGGGATAATTGTGCTCTTGATTATGATTGTGGCAAAAGCTATTGTCGCCATCAACAGTACCCAGTGGCCGGAATTAGGTGCTTTATTCGGTTACATGGTTCCCATAGCGGCAGCGGGGATGCTCGTCGCTATTTTGCTTGATTCCCGGCTGGCGGTGCTGGTAGTGGTGGTGATGTGCTATTTTTTAATGATCATAACCGATGGTCAACTGCGTTTTGGAGTAGTGGGGCTGGTGGGGGGAATTACCGGCATTTACAGTGTAAGCAGATTAAGCAAAAGCGGTGATCTGGCACGGGCCGGTTTATATACCGGTCTTGCCAGTGTTGTTGCAATTGGCGTTATGGAATTAACCTCTGTCTCCCCAATAGGTCTGGTCATTGCTTCGGCTGTGCTTTTTGGAGTAACTAACGGCATTCTTTCTTCCATCTTAACCATTGGAGTTCTTCCTTACTTGGAAAGTACCTTTAAGATTACTTCCCCGGTACGCCTTTTGGAATTATCGCATCCCGGCAACCCTCTTTTGAAGTGGTTGCTCACGGAAGCGCCGGGCACTTATCATCACAGCATTATTGTAGGCAACCTGGCCGAGACTGCCGCCGAGGCAATAGGGGGAGACACCTTGCTAACACGTGTGGGAGCTTACTACCACGACGTGGGTAAACTTAAAAGGCCCTATTTTTTTATAGAGAACCAGCTTAACACGGACAACCCCCACGATAAGATTGCTCCTACTTTAAGCACACTGATCTTAACTTCTCATGTTAAAGACGGAGTGGAGCTGGCCAGGGAGTATAAAGTACCGGAGGATATTATCAGCATTGTAGAACAGCATCACGGCAGCGGCTTGTGTACTTACTTTTACCACAAGGCCGTGGAGAACGGCCAGAATGAAAGTATTGACGAAGATGAGTTTCGTTACGAAGGACCCAAGCCAAAAACAAAAGAGGCAGCCCTGGTGATGCTGGCTGATTCTGTGGAAGCAGCAGTACGCTCTTTGCAAAACCGTACCCATGGCCGGGTGGAAGGCATGGTGCGAAAGATTATCAAAGATAAGCTGATGGACGGTCAACTGGATGAATGTGATCTTACCTTCAAGGACCTGGATGTTATTGCTGCGGCCTTTATGCAAGTATTCAGCGGTATTCTCCACGCCCGCATCGAGTATCCCGATTTGAGCAAAGAAATAGAAAGGAGAAAAACGAAAGGTGCCGGTGTGCGTAAGAAGTCTTTTAGAACAAACGCCCGTGGATAACGGGTTGACCGAACTGGCGGCAAGTGCGGCAAAAGAAGCACTGGTTGTGGAAAAATTTAGTGAGGCGGCAGAAGTAAGCATCGTTTTTGTGGATGAGGAATATATTCATCATTTAAACAGGCAGTACAGAGGTGTCGATTGTCCTACTGATGTGCTGGCTTTTGCCATGCAGGAGGGGGAAAGCTTCTGCAGGGTGGAGGAAGAATTAATTTTAGGGGACGTTGTGGTTTCCTTGCCGGCTGCCCAAAGGCAGAGTATGGAATACGGCCACAGCCTGCGGCGGGAAGTGGCCTATCTGGTTGTTCACGGCGTGCTTCACCTGCTTGGATATGATCACCAGACCGAAGAAGACCGGCGGGTTATGCGGGCGAAGGAGGAAGCTGTCCTGGGAAGGCTGGAACTTTGATCAGACACTATATGGATTTTCGAAGGAGTTACCC
>DMIY01000109.1 GCA_003457075.1 Desulfotomaculum sp.
GATTATATTGCAGGCGTGCGGATGCGCAAAATAAAAGAAGCAGGTTCTGGGTCCATTATAGTTATTGGCGGAAGAAGTTGCTTTTGCCTGACGCGAAGAACTGCCGTCACTGGCAGCTCTCCAGGTTAAATTCTTTGGTTAGCTTATTTAGCGCACGTTTTTCAATGCGGGAAACATAAGATCGAGATATGCCAAGTATTTTGGCAATTTCACGTTGGGTACTGTGTTCCCCGTTTCCCAGGCCAAAACGAAGTTCCAGTACTTTTCTTTCCCGTTTGTTGAGCTTGCATATTTTTTCCAGCAGCCGTTTTTGTTCGAAGATTTGTTCTACCGTTTCAGCTACTATTTCCGGGTGAGTGCCTAGGACGTCAATCAGGGAGATTTCATTTCCTTCCTTATCCAGGCCAATAGGATCGTAAAGAGAAACCTCCGAACGAACTTTTTTAATGAACCTGAGATGCATTAGAATTTCGTTCTCAATGCAGCGAGCGGCATAAGTGGCTAAACGGGTTCCTTTTTGTGGATTGAATGTATTAATAGCTTTGATTAGCCCTATGGTGCCGATTGAGATCAGATCGTCTATATCTTCGCCTGTATTGTCATATTTTTTTACAATGTGCGCTACAAGCCTTAGATTGTGTTCCGTCAATATGTTCCGGGCCTCTTCGCTTCCTTCCAAGAGTAGATTCAGGTATTTATTTTCTTCTTCTTCTGGGAGAGGTTGTGGAAAAGTATTATTGGCAATGTACGATACCAGCAGCAGTAGACCGTTGATCAACGACAAAACGGCAAAGGTCCATAAGCCAGGCAGCATTGTGCCACCTCCCGTCTAGAATTACGGTGCAATTAATAATATGGAGATGGCAAACAATCTGTGCCTGTCCTTGTAATAAATAATCGAAAAGGGGATCCGTTTAAAAGATTTCTGTAAAAAATTCTTGACACTCCAGCAATTTTCCTTGTATACTAAAAGTCAAGTTTATCGGGTAAAAGTAATGAAGGGGAGTAAGTAATCTGTGTTTTGGGCTACAGAGAGCTGGGGAAGCTGAAAACCAGCGCCGGAACAGGTGAAAAGGATCACCCCGGAACTGCCGGCCGAAAGGTATTTCACTGATTAAGCTTGTGCCGGGTTGGTAACCCGTTATAAAAACTGTGTTTTGTGACACAAAAGGGGTCTTTGTTGCAAGACAAGGACAAGCAGGGTGGTACCGCGCGAGGATTTTACCTCTCGTCCCTGGCAGTTGGCATGGAACTGCCGGAACGGGGGGTTTATTATTTAAGGCAGGATTTTAATTGGCGAATAATCTTGAAAAGGTTAGGAGTGTTGTTGTGATTATTTATTTAAATGGTGAGTATGTTCCCGAAGAGAAAGCCGTAGTGTCGGTTTTTGACCATGGTTTATTGTATGGAGACGGAGTTTTTGAGGGTATCCGTGCCTATCATAACCGGGTATTCAAGCTGGACGAACATATAGTACGCTTATATAATTCTGCCCGTTCCATTGCTCTTAAGATGCCTGTTGCGGAAGAGGAGATGAAGGAAATTGTTCTTGAAACCTGCCGCTGCAATCAACTGCGGGACGGGTACATTCGCCTGGTAGTTACCCGGGGAACGGGAGATTTGGGTTTAGATCCCCGAAAATGTCGCAAGTCTACTATTTTTTGTATTGCCGCTTCCATCCAGTTGTATCCCGAAGAGCTTTATCAAAAGGGTTTGGAGTTGATTACCGTGGCTACCCGCCGTAATCTTTCCGAGGCCTGTAATCCCCAGGTGAAGTCTTTAAATTACTTGAATAATATTTGTGCCAAGATTGAAGCCAACCTTGCCGGCATGCCGGAAGCAATTATGCTAAACCAGCAGGGGTATGTGGCAGAAGCTACTGGAGACAATATATTTATCGTCAAGGATGATCTCCTGATTACTCCACCTCCTTATGCAGGAGCACTGGAAGGGGTTACTCGCAATACCGTGATGGAAATCGCATGCGGGATGGGAATCAGAGTGGAAGAACAATTCTTTACCCGTCACGATATTTATAACGCTCAAGAATGTTTCTTAACCGGTACCGCAGCCGAGGTTATCCCGGCTGTCAAGCTTGATGGCAGAACCATTGGTGACGGTTGTCCCGGTAAGATGACTTGGAAGCTTATTGATGCTTTCCGGCAACTGACGAAAACAGACGGGTCGTTGATTTTTTGTGAGGAGGAGGAAAAATGCGCAGTAATGTAATTAAAAAAGGCCTGGACAAAGCTCCTCACCGTTCACTTTTAAAAGCGCTCGGTTATGTGGAAGAGGAGCTTGATCGCCCATTGATCGGGGTGGTTAACTCTTATAACGAGATAGTGCCGGGACATCTGCACCTGAATGAGATAACAGCCTGTGTTAAAGCAGGCGTCCGGTTGGCCGGTGGAACTCCGGTAGAATTTCCTGCCATTGCTGTTTGTGACGGGATCGCTATGAATCACAGTGGGATGAAGTATTCCCTGGCCAGCAGGGAATTGATTGCCGATTCTATTGAGGTAATGGCGGAGGCACATCAATTTGATGCTCTGGCGCTCGTTACCGCCTGTGATAAAATAGTGCCGGGAATGCTCATGGCTGCAGCCCGCCTGGATCTTCCGGCCATAATAATCAGTGGTGGTCCTATGCTGGCCGGCCGCTTTAAGGGCCGGGATGTTTCCTTGAGCAATGTGTTTGAAGCTGTTGGAGCGGTCCGGGCAGGAAAAATGACCGTAGAGGAATTAACTGTTCTGGAAGAATCGGCTTGCCCGGGTTGCGGTTCCTGCGCGGGAATGTTTACCGCCAATTCCATGAATTGTCTTACGGAGGCCCTGGGGATGGCCCTGCCGGGTAACGGTACCATTCCTGCCGTTTCGGCCGCCCGGCGAAGGCTGGCCAAACTTACGGGGATCAGGATTGTAAAGATGATAGGTGAAGATCTTCGTCCCTCAGCCATATTTACCAGGGAGGCTTTTGAAAATGGCCTGGCAGTAGATATGGCTTTGGGTTGTTCAACGA
>DMIY01000039.1 GCA_003457075.1 Desulfotomaculum sp.
TAAGAATATCCAGGATGTACAAAAGGTAAGGGGTGTGGATTTTGAATCCAAAAGCTTCAAAGAAAGAGTAAAAAATTATTTCCGGCTGGTAAATATTTTGCTTTTATCATCGCTGGAAGGAGCCTTGCAAATTGCCGAAGCCATGCAGAGCCGTGCCTTTGGCAGTGGGCCGCGCTCCTTTTACCGGCGGGAGCCGGTAAAACCCAGGGACATAATATGTCTGGCCAGCAGCGGTCTGGCTCTGATTGCTGCAATATTTGCCAAAATAAAGGGAGCAGGTGATTATACTTACTACCCGCAATTGGGGTACCTGATTGAAGACTTCCGGTCTTTAATTGTGCTCTCTGTAATCCTTATTGGCGCATTTGTTCCTGTAGGCTTAAGTTGGGGGTGGAACTGCTGTCCTTATTTAAGATCGAAGATTTGACCTATTATTACCCTGATACCAGCCGGCCGGCATTGAAAAATATTAACCTGGGTATAAAAGAAGGGGAATTCTTGTTGGTGGCAGGTGGTTCCGGTTCCGGCAAGTCTTCTTTAGCACGTGTTCTGGCGGGGTTGATCCCTGACTTTTACGGGGGAAGATTTGGCGGAAAAGTTCTTTTCAAAGGTGTAGGTTTGCATGAAATCGACCGGCGTATACTGGCCCGGGAGGTGGGTATTGTTTTTCAAGATCCTGAAAGACAACTGGTGATGACCAGCGTGGAGGCAGAGGTGGTTTTTGGCCTGGAAAATATGGGTTTGCGGCAGGGGGAAATGCTCCGTAGAATGGCAGAGGTAATGAGCTTCCTCAATTTGACGTCGATCAGGGGAGAATTTACCGCCAATCTTTCAGGAGGTCAAAAGCAAAAGGTGGCCATAGCCTCTGTCCTGGCCATGCAGCCGAGGGTGCTTATTTTAGATGAGCCTACCTCCCAGTTGGACCCCGGGGCAGCCGAAGAAATTTTAAACCTGGTCAAACGATTAAATGAAGAAATGGGCTATACCATTATTCTTATTGAGCAGCGGCTGGAGAGGTGCTTCCATCTTGCCGACCGCCTTCTGGTTATGGATCAGGGGCAGGTTTTAAAAGACGGCCCTCCACAGGAAGTAGCCAGGTGGGAGGTGGAGAATTCCCTGCCTTTCGTACCGCCCGTAGCCAGGTTCTTTGCTTTGTGTGGAGCGCCTTCCGTTCCTTTGAACATTAAAGAAGGGCGAATGGTACTAAAGGAATATTTCCCAATTTCACCGCCATTTTCTTCTACCCCGGAAGAGCAGGGTCCTTTGAAATACCCGCGTCTGTTTCACCGGAAAAACCCACAACAGGCGCTGGGCAACCATAAGGCAATCGAAATAAAGAATCTCTGGTTTGCCTATCCGGATGGGAAAGAGGCATTGCGCGGAATTGACTGTACGCTTGAAAAAGGGGAATTTGTGGCCATCCTGGGTGAAAATGCTGCCGGCAAGTCAACGTTGTTAAAGCAAATGGTTGGATTGTTAAAGCCGGGGCGGGGCAGCGTGGTGGTGATGGGGAAGGATACCGGCAAGTTTCCTGTGAGCCAGTTGGTTCGTGAGATTGGTTACCTTTCGCAAAATCCCAACGACTATCTTTTCTGCGACACGGTGGAAGAGGAGCTGCAATTTACTCTTCGGAATTTGAAGCTTGAAGATGACGGAGTAATAAATTTCATTCTGAACAAGCTGGGAATTTACGAATTGCGCCAAATTAATCCGCGGGATTTAAGCGCCGGTGAACGCCAGCGGGTAGCCCTTGCTTCTGTTCTGGTAGCCAGACCCGGAATACTGGTTTTGGATGAACCGACGCGGGGGATTGATTATTGTTTAAAAAACGATCTCGGCAGCCTGCTTTCAGATTTGGTAAGCGATGGCACAACAGTGATTGTGGTTACCCATGACGTGGAATTTGCCACTGAATATGCCCAACGTGCAGTTATGATGTTTAACGGCAGAATCGTCAGCGATGGCCCTAAACATGAAGTCCTGGGCAGTTCTATGTTTTATTCACCGCAAATGACCAGGTTGTTTAGAGGATTTAGTGATGGGGTATTGACAATAAAAGAGGCAGTAGAAAAAGTAAAATTCAGCAAAATTACATACCTTGTCCAAGATAAATAAATTTGGTTTGTTTTTTTGTTTAAATTTCCAATCTTCGTTTTACAATAAACGTTAACTTGTTTGTGAAGGTGTATTGCATGAATGCTATATCTAAGAAAAAGTTATCAAAGAAGCTGCTATTATTCTGGATGATAGTTCCCGGGCTGCTCCTGGCCAGTATCCGGGGGGATAACCTGCTCTTTCGGCAGGGCTGGGGCCTGCTGTCCTTTGAAATTATTTTTTTAGCTCTGATCTTTTTTTACTGGGCTTATGAGAGGAGTCCTGTTTCTTCCCGGGAGATAGCCGTCATAGCCGTATTGGGTACCATTGCTGCTGTTGGCCGGGTGCCCTTTGCCATGCTGCCCAACGTTCAGCCCACAACTTTTCTGGTGATTATTTCTGGCTTTGTTTTTGGTCCCCAGGCAGGTTTTATGGTTGGTTCGACGGCTGCCGTGGTGTCTAATTTTTTTCTGGGCCAGGGGCCGTGGACACCCTGGCAGATGTTTTCCTGGGGTTTGGCCGGAAGCACGGCAGGGTTGATCAAAATTGTCTACCCCCAAATAGGCCGTCGGGAAATGGCGGTATTTCATTTTCTGTGGGGCTATCTTTATGGTTTAATAATGAATCTATGGTTCTGGACCGCTATTATTTCTCCTCTAAGTCTAAAGTCGCTTTTGATGATTTGCGCAGCCAGTTTCTGGTTTGATACTCTTCATGCCCTTGGCAATGTTGCTTTCTACCTGCTGTTTGGCGCCGGGTTGGTGAAAATGTTGGAACGCTTCCGCCGCAAGCTGGAGGTGAACATTGTCCGGCAATGCCATTCCGATACCTTCTAAATTAAGCAGGTCAGATAAATCCCGGAAAAGATTTTCCCCATCAACTTATGTTTTCACTCCAGACCGGAAAGCAGGGCTTTTACGTTTTTTCCTAAGACGTTGTGATTATAGCCGCCTTCTAAAACGGCGAAGACTCTTCCCTGGCATACCTGCTGGGCGTGTGTTTTAATTATTTTTCCTATCTGTGTGTAATTTTCTGTGCTAAGCAGGCCGCCCCAGTCTGCTGCGTGCCTGTCGAAACCTGCAGATACGGCCACTATGTCGTAGTTTTTTCTGGCTGCTATAAAATCTTCTAAATCCTTCAGAAAATCCTGCTGAGTATTACCCTCGACGTGATGATAGATAATATCCGCGTTATTGAAGAAGATATTGGCCGTGCCATCTCCATAGTGGAGGTCGATGTCTATAATTAAGGCTTTCTTTATGACACCGCTTCTTTTTATTTTTTCAACCGCGATGGCGACGTTGTTAAACCAGCAGAATCCCCAGCAGGAACCCGGGCTTGCGTGATGGCCCGGCGGCCGGATCAGGCCAAAAGCTCTTTCTCCTTCCACTGCCAGTTCTGCTGCTTTGATGGCTCCGCCGGCAGCCAAAACGGCAATTTCCCAGGTTAAGGTCCGCTGTTTTATCCGTTCAATTTGATCTTTGTGGTGCACCAGCAGGAGATCTGCTTCGCTGGCAGGAACAGGTTCTGCAAAAGTGTAATGATCGCGTAGTTCGTCAACTATGCAGTCTATTCTTCCGTGGGCCGCTGCCGGGTCGGAGGCATAAACTTCTCTGTAACGTTCGTGAAAAACCACTTGCACGGGTTACTTCCCCCTTAGAAAATAGTCGTTGGCCGACAATAGATTTACCGTCTTACGGGAAACACTTTGCCAGTTTTTTGCTGGCTGTTGATAATTGGCTGTTGAGTGGTTATCTTATGATATAATAATACAAGCGGGTAGGCAAGAGTGAAATTAGTAGGTGTTTGGCGTTGTGATCCTGTTTTTTTGTGGTATACTAATTTATGCAAACGAACGGCTGGTGAAATAGATGTTGCCTGGCAAAAAACCTGTTCTTTTCTGGCGCGTGGACCCCTTACAACCTGAGCGCCAGGTGATCCAAAAGGCAGCTTTAATCTTGCGTTCGGGAGGGCTGGTGGCCTTCCCTACGGAAACTGTGTACGGGTTGGGGGCCAGTGCTCTGGATGCCGAAGCAGTAGCCGGTATTTTCCGGGCAAAGGGCAGACCACAGGATAATCCTTTGATCATCCATGTGGCAGAGAAAGAAACGGTGTATTGCCTGGCTGCCGGGGTGCCGGAAAAGGCACATAGATTGATGGATGCTTTCTGGCCGGGGCCGCTGACTATAATCTTGCCTCGCGGACCGGAAGTGCTGCCGGAAGTTTCTGCGGGTTTGGGCAGTGTGGCTTTACGTATGCCTGCTCATCCAGTGGCCCTGGAGTTGATTAAAGAAGCGGGAGTGCCTGTGGCTGCTCCCAGCGCTAATTTGTCCGGCCGTCCCAGCCCCACTACGGCCGGACACGTTTTGGAAGATCTTGGCGAGTATATTGATGCAGTTTTAGACGGTGGGCCTGCCGATATGGGGATCGAGTCTACAGTACTGGATTTGACTACAGCGGTTCCGGTACTCTTGCGTCCGGGCGGGGTAACACCTGAGGAGCTTGCCCGGGTGATCGGTGAATTGCGTGTGAGNNTAACTCAAGGCCTCTTTCTCCGGGTATGAAGTACAGGCATTATGCTCCACGGGCGCCGGTGATTTTGATCGAAGGCGATCCGCAGCAGGTAGCAAAGCGGCTCGCTGAATTGATTGATGGCTACCGTGTGGCAGGCAAAAGGGTGGGTGTGCTGGCTTATGAGGAAACAGCCGGTTATTATAAGCAGGGTGAAGTGGTGGTGGCCGGTAAGCGACGGGATCCTGCCGGTGTGGCGTCACGGCTGTATAGTATCCTGCGGCGTTTTGATGAACTGGGCGTAGATGTGATTTTAGCTGAGGGTTTGGAACCGGCCGGGCTGGGGTTGGCCATCATGAACAGGTTGCGCATGGCAACAGGTGGTAATGTCATTCAGGTAGGTGCGTTTGGAGGAGTATAGTTGGAAACTATAACCTTGTTTTTACTTGCTTTGGCTCTGGGTACGGATGCTTTTTCTCTTTGTCTGGGTATCGGTATGGCCGGAATAACCAGGCGGCAGATAATCATGATTAGTTTAAGCGTTTTAGCGTTTCATATCATTATGCCTCTTGCCGGCTGGCAGATTGGTGGAGTGGCGGGAAAGCTGCTGGGACAGGCTGCCAGCGTGGCAGGGGCTTTATTGTTATTGTATTTGGGTGTGCGCATGATCTGGCATGCCCTGCGAGGAGATTCTGCAATTGCGCCACGGATCGTTCTGCTCAAAGGATGGGGAGTACTTTTAATCGGTCTTGGCGTAAGCATGGATGCGCTTGCCGTAGGGTTTACCCTGGGCACGCAGGGGGTGAGTTTGCTTCTGACCGCCCTGGTTTTTGGGCTGGTTGCAGGTTTGATGACTTTGTGCGGGTTGTTGTTAGGCCGCTGGCTTGGATATAGGATAGGTGAAAGGGCACAACTGGTTGGTGGAGTTGTCCTGGTGGGTATTGGTGTGAAACTGGTTGCCTGAACGGAGATTTATGAGTCCAGGTGAAAAATAGGGTGAGGAAAATGGCCAGAAGAGTTTTATTTATTTGTACAGGTAATACCTGCCGGAGTATCATGGCCGAAGCCCTGGTCAGGAAAGCACTAATTGCTCGCGGAAAGGACCCGGAAATACAGGTATTTTCTGCGGGTACGGCGGCCTTGCCGAATGCAGGAGCTTCGGAAGAGGCTGTTGCTGTAATGCAGGAAATGGGTGCGGACCTGCGGCAACATAAAGCTGTCTTATTAACTCCCCAGGTAATAGAAGAGGCAGATCTGGTACTGACAATGACCAATGCCCACAAGGAACATGTGGAGCAACTTCTACCTGATTCGGAGAACAAGGTTTTTTCTCTGGCTGAGTTTGCCGGAAGGGGCGCAGATATTGTTGATCCCTTTGGCCGTTCCGTGGAAGTCTACCGGCAATGTGCTGCCGACCTGCGATACTTAATCGACCTGGTGTTAGATAAACTGCTGGAGAGTTAAGAGGATATTGGCGGTTAATGTAGAAATAAATTTTTGTAGAAACAACAGGAAAAAAATTGCGTATACCACTATCTCTTAAGTATTATGTCAGCCTGGAAGGAATGATCGGCTTTTGTATGTTGCGGTAGGTGGAGACCACGCTGGATGGCGGTTAAAAAAAGATATCATTATTTACCTTAAGAAAAAGGGGATTGCTTACCGTGATTTTGGAGCCTTTTCAGCGGAAGAAGCGGTGGATTATCCTGATTTTGCGTTGTTGGTGGCTGAGGCGGTACGTTCGGGAGAATGCGATCGGGGTATACTTTGCTGCGGCACAGGCATCGGGGTGGCTATTGTTGCCAACAAGGTGCCCGGCATACGGGCGGCGCTTTGCCATGATACCTTTTCTGCCCGTGCTTCCAGGGAACATAACGACGCCAATATATTGACTCTGGGTGAAAGGATAATCGGGTCTGGTCTGGCCAGAGAAATTGTAGATATATGGCTCAATACGGGCTTTCAAGGAGATCGCCATGCCCGGCGGACGGGAAAGATTGCTCAAATTGAGCAGAAATACAGTAAATGCTGATCACGTGCCAGCCCTGTTGGTCTAATGATTATTTGCTAATCTAGAGCAGAAAGGAAATGGATATGCAAAAAGGTTCTTTGTCATCGGTAGACCCTGAAATTGCGCGTGTTATCGCCCTGGAATTAGGCCGGCAACGGGATACGCTGGAGCTTATTGCTTCGGAAAATTCAACCAGCATGGCGGTATTGGAAGCTCAGGGATCTGTTTTAACTAATAAGTATGCTGAAGGATACCCCGGCAGGCGTTATTATGGTGGTTGCCAGTATGTAGATATGGCCGAGCAGTTGGCTATTGACAGGGCGAAAAAACTCTTTGACGCAGAATATGTAAATGTCCAGCCTCATTCAGGAACACAGGCCAACCTGGCAGTTTATATGGCTTTACTTCAACCAGGGGATACTATCCTGGGAATGAGTCTGGCTCATGGGGGGCATCTCACTCACGGCAGTCCTTTGAATATGTCGGGCAAATATTTTAATATTGTTTCTTATGGTGTAGAGCCTGACAGCGGGTTAATTGACTATGAAAAAGTTTTGCAGATTGCTCTTAAGCACAAGCCGCGGTTAATTGTGGCCGGGGCCAGCGCTTATCCACGCGCCATTGACTTTGATCGGTTTGGTGCAATTGCCCGGCACTCGGGAGCCTACCTGATGGTAGACATGGCCCATATTGCCGGCCTGGTTGCAGCCGGTGAGCATATGAACCCCGTGCCGTATGCCGATGTTGTTACCACTACTACGCATAAAACCTTGCGGGGGCCGCGAGGGGGGATAATCTTAAGCCGGAAGGAGTACGCGGCAAAAATTGACAAGGCTGTTTTCCCGGGTATACAAGGGGGCCCGATGATGCATATTATTGCTGCCAAGGCGGTGGCTTTGCACGAGGCTATGCAGCCTGAATTTGTGCGGTATCAACGGCAGGTAGTAAAGAACGCCCGGGCGCTGGCGAATGCCTTAAGATTGAGAGGATTCGAACTGGTTGGTGGTGGTACGGATAATCATATGGTTCTGGTAGACTTAAGAAATAAAGGGGTAACGGGGAGGGAGGCCGAAGAAGTTCTGGACAAAGTGGGTCTTACGGTAAATAAAAATGCCATTCCTTTTGACCCCCGGCCTCCTGCTGTAGCCAGTGGCATTCGCATAGGCACTCCGTCGGTAACCGCGCGCGGCCTGGATGAAATGGTCATGGAAAAAATTGCGGAAGTTATTTACCAGGCGATAAGTTTTAAGGACGATCAAGAGAAGTTGAAAGACCTTCCAATGATAGTACGGGATATTTGTCTTAAGTATCCCCTGTACTGATCAAGCAGGCTGAAGGCACAACGGCTTGCAAATTGAAGATTGGAAATCGCAAATTTTAAATTGCCGGATGTTCAGCCAGAGGAAAATTTGCATTTTGCAATTTACGAGACCAGGAGTAGTTTTACTGAATAATTACAAATCTAGTAAGGGATATTTACAGCATGTTTGTTCAACGTCCGTCTTTTGATGAGGTTTATATGGATGTAGTGGATGTTATAGCCCGTCGCTCCACCTGCCTGCGTAAAAAGGTGGGGGCAGTTATTGTAGTGGACCGGCGTATTATTTCACATGGCTATAACGGGGTGATCAGCGGCGAAGCGCATTGCTGTGATACGGGGGTTTGCTTAAAGGAGCTGGCGGGCAGGGAAGACTTCAAGCCCTGCGTACACGCTGAACAGAATGCTATCTGCCTTTGTGCCAAGCGCGGGCTGGCTGTCGGGGGTGGCACGATGTACGTGAACGCCGATATTTGTGTTACCTGCGCCAAGTTGATTATAAGCTGTGAATTCAGCCGGGTGGTAGTGCGTCGTGATTACAAGGGAACCAGTGAGGGAATAGAGTTTTTACGCCGTTATGGTGTTCAGGTTGATCTATGGTAAATGCTGCTAATTGTTAATTATGGAGGGCCATGGCAAGACAAAGTGGTATGATCATAGCCGGTGTAATTTCTGGTGGTATTGCTCATCAAATGGGGATTGAGCCGGGAGACAGGATCATTATGATTAATGACCGGCCGGTGAAGGATATTATTGATTACAGGTTTTTAACCTGTGATCAAAAACTTGCCGTTTTGCTGATCAAGCGCAATGGCGAAAGATGGATTCTGGACATTGAAAAGGAATTTGAAGAAGACCTGGGCATTGATTTTGGGCAGGATGGACTGGGTAGAATAAGGCGCTGCCGGAACAGTTGTATCTTTTGCTTTTTAGCCCAGATGCCGGGAGGTATGCGAAAGACACTTTATTTTAACGATGATGACTATCGTCTTTCCTTTATCCACGGCAATTTTATTACTCTCACCAACGTCAGCCGGCAGGATCTGGAACGCATTGTTACCCAGCGGCTGGCTCCTTTATATATATCGGTGCATACCACCAACCCTATTTTGCGTGAAAAAATGCTAAACAACCGGCAGGCGGAAAGAATTATGGAACAACTGTCCTTTCTGGCCAGGGGAAATATCCAGATACATACCCAGGTGGTTCTTTGCCCGGAGATAAACGACGGCCCGGAACTTGAGAGAACAATAAGTGATCTGTACAGCCTGTGGCCTGCAGTGCGTTCGCTGGCGCTGGTGCCGGTTGGTCTTACCCGTTACCGGGAAAGTCTTTTCCCGTTGCGTGCCTTTAACCGGGAAGAAGCCCGGAAAGTATTGACTCTGGTGGAAAAACGGCAGAACATGTACCGGAGACAAAGCGGTTATCCCTTTGTTTTTGCCAGCGATGAAATCTATTTTTTGGCCGGTGTTCCTGTTCCTGATCAAGAACATTACGGGGACTTTCCCCAAACGGAAAATGGGGTGGGTTTGGTCAGGCTTTTCCTGGATGAGTGGATGGAGGTGGCTGAAAGTCTGCCTGAAGGGATAGATTCTCCCAGGAAAGTAATTATTGTTACCGGAGTATCCGGCGAACGGGTATTGAGTCCAGTCGTTGAAAGGCTGAACAGGGTAAGAAACCTTAAAGCAATGTTGTGTGGGATAGTTAACCGCTTTTGGGGGGAGAAAGTAACAGTGGCTGGTTTATTGACGGCGGGGGATCTGTATGATGCACTGGTGGGAAGTGATTTGGGGGATCTGGTTGTAATTCCGTCCGTCATGTTAAAGTCCGCGGACCTTGTGTTTCTGGATGATCTTCGGGTGTCTGAACTTTCCCACCGGCTGGGTGTGCCCGTAGCTGTGGTGAATGGGCCGCGTGAGCTTGCGGCAGTGGTGTTATCGAAGAAAAAGGTACCGATGGGAGATAAGGAGATATTATGCCAAAGCCAGTTGTAGCGATAGTGGGTCGCCCGAATGTAGGCAAGTCAACTTTGTTTAATCGCCTGGCAGGCGGGCGGGTGGCTATTGTGGAAGAAAAACCGGGAGTAACCAGGGACCGGCTTTATAAAGATGTTGAATGGAATGGCCGCACCTTCATTCTGGTGGATACCGGAGGCCTGGATTACCAGGAAACAGGTGAAATTTACGGTCAGATACGT
>DMIY01000055.1 GCA_003457075.1 Desulfotomaculum sp.
TCAAGCAGAAGACGGCATACGAGATCAGCCTCGGTCTCGTGGGCTCGGAGATGTGTATAAGAGACAGCGCACAGGCAGGCGACGCACAGGCAGGCGCTGATTCCGGGTAGTCCTCGCACCAACTGGGCAGGTAAATCCAGTTGCAGAGGCTTTTATATTCCTTGAACCAGTTCCACGCAAATTCCGGTAAAGACATTTTATTCCATTCGACGGTTAAAGGATCCAAGGCAGAATCAAATAATGCATTCAGAAAAGACCTGCAGCCAGTGGCCAAGGAAGAGCCGTCACCTGCCGCCGCTTGTAAATCAAGTCCGGAAGGCGATACCCCGGCAGCCGGCTCTTCCAGTGTGCCTGCGGGCCGGATTTCCTTGATCTCTAGTTGTACGCGGGTTTGCCCGTTCCATCGATTCATCGCCGGCGTAAAAGCCAGGTCAATAACTTTTCCTTCAGGTATTTCTTCCAGAATCTCTGCCAGGTGAAAGCCTATTCCCTCAAGAAAAACGCCATTTTCCTTTAACAGCAGCTTTAGATGGCCACCTTCACGGCCTACCTCACGGGAACGTGCCACGGTGACCGCGGGGCAGCCCAGGACGGGTTCCGGATTGCCGTGCCCAAATGGAGAAAGCAGGAGCACCTCACGTACCAGTTGTTCCGAAACCTCGGTCAGTGAAAGCGTTGCTTCGATTTCCAGCCGTGGGGCAAGCAATTCCTCCGGCATAACCCTGGTTGCATATTCATTTAATGCCCGCCGAAAGTTTTCCAGTTGATTGATTTCTAAAGTAAAACCGGCAGCCCCGGCGTGGCCGCCAAAGGCACGCAGGTACTGGCGGCAGTGGTATAACGCATCGTACAGGTGAAACCCGGGAACGCTGCGGCCGGAACCCTTCCCTTTGTCTTCTTCTACGGTAATCAGTAAAACCGGCCGGCGCCAGCGCTCAACCAGACGTGCAGCCACAATGCCGGTTACTCCCGGGTGCCAGCCGGCATCAGCCGCTACCAGTACTCTTGAACCAGCAAGCGAGGGGTCTGTTTTTAACACATTCTGAACCCCGGTAAAAACATGCAACTCTACTTCCTGTCTTTGACGGTTGTATTTTTCCAGTTGCCCGGCTATCTCTTCGGCTCTCACGGAGTCTTTGCACAGCAGCAATTCTACAGCCAGTCTTGCATCTCCCATTCTTCCCGTGGCATTGAGGCGGGGAACAAGAACAAAACTCACATCCTTTGGATCAAGACTCTCTTTCTTTAGACCGCTTACAGTCAGCAACGCCTGTAAACCGGTATTGACCGGTTTTATAAGGTATTTTAGGCCGTGTTTCACCAGAATGCGGTTTTCTCCCTGCAGCGGTACGACATCGGCCACGGTCCCCACGCAGGCAAGTTCAAGATAATCCTGCCAGTTATCGTTTTGTTGAGGAGCAGCCTGCAGAAGCGCCTGCGCCAGTTTTAGAGCTACGCCGACTCCTGCCAGGTTGCGAAAAGGATAAGTGCAATCGGGTCGCTGGGGATTGATCACTGCAGCAGCAGCAGGCAGTTCTGCCGCCACATGATGGTGATCGGTGATCACGAAGTCGGGGCCTCCCGCCTCATTGGCCCAGGCTACAACATCCGCTCCGCTAATGCCGCAATCTACCGTGACAATAAGGCTAAACCCTGCTTTTTTTGCCTGTTGCACTGCCTGCTGGTGCAACCCATAGCCCTCGTGGAGACGGTGAGGGATGTAGTAGTCAACATTCCCTCCCAGTTGCTCTGTAACCTTCATCAGCAGCGCCGTACCTGTGATCCCGTCCGCATCATAGTCTCCGTAAACCATGATTTTTTCTTTGTGCGTAATGGCAGTTAATATTCTTTCCACAGCGCGGTCCATATCCTTCATGAGAAAAGGGTTGTGCAGGCCATCCAGATCTCCCTCCAGAAATTCCCTGGCTTCTTCTACCGTACAGATACCGCGGTTTAAAAGAAGGAGTGCCAGCGTAGGAGAGCAGCCTAATTCACGCGAGAGAATATATTGGAGCAGCGGATCGGCATATTTTACCTGCCATGATTTTTGTGCTGTCATGAATGCCATACCACCTTTACACTGAAATTATAGTAAAGAATAGCAGGTATGGCAACCGCGGAATAAAGGTCATACCTTGGGAACTATCTGAAAATCCATGTATTCTCCCTGGTATGCTTCGTCGATTAGCTCCACATTTTCCACGCGCGAGGCTGGCGGCCCTTCCCGGCACCGCCGGATCATTTTTTCCAGCGCTTCCGGCGGGCCTTCAAAAACGGCTTCTACCCGGCCGTCCCTTCTATTTCTTACCCAACCCCTCACGCCTGTTTCCCGGGCCGTTTCCTGAACAAATAAACGAAAATAAACTCCTTGGACGCGGCCGCTGATAAATACATGTTTACGAAACATTTAAGAAAACCCTCCTTCGGAAAATGGTTGTTAGTCGTCATTAGCAACTTCCTGGGGCATAATAATACACCAGGTGAAGAAAAAATGCAGCTTTTTAATAATTATTATACACTGATCCGCTTTGTCTTGTGGGCCTTTCCTAGAGTGACAAAAGAAATTAAGAAATGGGAAAGGGTTGCCCAAAAGTGCCCGGATCAGCAGTTAAGACAACTGGCCCTTTCCAGCTTAAGACAAAAGAAATTCCACTGCCTGGGAGGAAGCATTTTTGCCGTTTGGGTCAGAGCGCCTTACCGGGAGGAACTTATAAAGGTCATCGTTGCTTTACAAACGGTCAGCGACTACCTGGACAACCTTTGTGACAGGGCAGGTGTTCAGGATGAAGCGGGATTCCGGCATCTTCATCGCGCCTTTACTGATGCTCTCTCCCCCGGCATTAGCAGCGAGGATTACTACTCCTTCTACCCTTACCGGGAAGATGGGGAATACTTGAGTTCCCTGGTTTGTGCCTGCCAGAGCGCAATCTCTACACTGCCTTCTTACCAGCCGGTTAAGGAAACTGTTCTTGAGCTGGCCAGGTCTTACTGCCTGCTCCAGGTTTTCAAGCACTTAAGCCCCGCCTTGCGTGAAGAATACCTGACCAACTGGCTTAAATCTTGCCTGGCAGGTTTTAACCGGCAAATGTTCTGGTGGGAATTAGCCGCCGCCACCGGTTCCACTTTGGGCATTTTTGCCCTTTTGGCTCTGGCTGCCCGGCCCAGCCTGCCGGCAGATTACGCGGCAAGGATAAACAGCGTTTATTTCCCCTGGATAGGAGGCCTGCACATCCTGCTGGATTATTTCATTGATCAGGAGGAAGACCGGAAAGAAGGGGACTTAAACTTCGTTCGTTATTATACCGGTTCCGGGCAAATACTCCAGCGGCTTAAGTTTTTTCTGGAACAAGCCTTGTCCGGGGCGCGTAATCTACCCGACCCGTTTTTTCATTGCCTGGTGGTCAAGGGATTGCTGGCCATGTACCTTTCGGACCCCAAGGCACCTGCTCAGAATCTTCTTGCTATTTCCGATTCTCTTCTGCAGTCGGCGGGTACCGGCTGCCAGTTTCTTCATCGTTTTTGCTTCACCCTGCGCCGGGCAGGGGTGATCTGAAACCGGTCATAAAGTCTTTGACTTTGCCTGCCAGCCGGGGTTAGAATTATGGCAGGATGTGGTGACAAGGTGTCCCGTGATCCGGCAGACTTTAACAAATCATTACGCAGGTACGGGTGGGGTATTGCGTTTTCACTTGCTTTGAGCATTACAGGTCTTACCTTGATTGGCGGCGCCGACTACCGGCACAGTTGGCGAGCATTACAAGACGTCGGTGGCGAATACCTGGCGGTTGCCGCAGGCCTGGTTCTTGTTTTGTGGTTCCTCGAAGTTGGACGAATGCGCTCGATATTGTTTCTGCTGGACGAACACTTATCCGTAAATAACATCCTGCAAATAAACCTGGCCTTCAGCTTTGCCGCCGCCGTTACACCGGCAGCAAGCGGAGGGCCGCCTGCCTATGCGTATCTTCTCTACCGCAAAGGAATTAAGGGAGAAAAGGCCATAGCCGCAGTAAGCGCCCGTACTCTGTTTGCCATTTGCTCACTTGCCCTTTTAAACCTTGTAATCGTTCTTAGTTTCCGTGACGGCATAGGGTTGCCGAAACTGGCAGAACAACTGGTACCCTTTGCGGTAACCTTTGTCTCCTGTGGAATCCTGCTTTTCCTGTATCTGGTTTTGCATCTCCATTTGGTTTTTTTCTGGCTCCGCCGTTTTTTGCCTGCCAGGGTATATGCGGACATAAATGCCCGTCTGAAAGAATTCAGCCTGTCTTTCAGCTCTCTTTTATTTTCTCCCCATCGAAAGATACTGTTTTTTGTTCTGGCGCTTTCTCTGGCCTACTGGGGAGTTTTTTTCTCCCTTAGTTGGGTACTGGCCAGAGGGTTGGGGAGTTCAACACCCTGGGCAATTATAGTGGCGCGCCAGGCAGTGCTGCAATTTTTGCTATCATACGTACCTCTTCCAGGGGCCAGCGGGGTAGCCGAACTGGGCTATGCCACTTTTTTTGCCACGGCTGTGCCAGATGCTTTCCTGCGTACCCTGGTTGCCAGTTGGCGATTTTTAACTTATTATCTGAACATAATCGTTGGCGGAGCAATGTTCTGGTGGCTAAACCGCAACCCTTATTAAGAGATTAACCACAGAGGTCATAGAGAACACAGAGATAAAGAATATATAAAAATGATCATGCCGAATAAAGCCACATTCAGAACATCTGCCTCCGGAAGGATTGCCACTCGTTTTCAAA
>DMIY01000108.1 GCA_003457075.1 Desulfotomaculum sp.
GTTCAGAAGGTATCTTACCTTATAAAAGCAGCTATTTCTTCCAAGGGACGGATTGTTTTAGTTGGAGGAACCTGATCAGGCCAGCCCAGGGCTACTATGGCAGCCAGGCTGCGGGGTGGCTTGATCCCCAAAAGTTCTTCTAATGCCGGGCGGGCTACCATTGGCCCGGTCAACCAGCACCCACCATAGCCCTTAAAATGGGCAGCTAAAAGCAATGTCTGGATGACTGCCCCGATGCTCTGTAAATCCGGCCGGCAACGCAGGGAATCAACTTCTAATTCTGAGTACCCGGCATGGAATAAGAGATTATCGATAGTAGTACGGTATTTTTCTGTACTTACGGCAATTACCACCGGCGCCCTTGTAAACCAGGCTACCGCTCTTTTAGGATCTCTATCCGGTTGAGCATTAACACGCCGCACCAACTCATCTACTTTATCAGCTACCAACTGACTCATTTTTTCTTTTATTTCCTGATTCTTAATTACTAAGAAATGCCACATTTGGTAATTACCTGAACTGGGAGCATGCGCGGCTAGGTTAATTAACTCCAGAATATTTTCATCCGGTATGTCCTGATTTTTAAATTTACGGATACTCCGGCGTTCCCGTACCACCGTTGCAAAGTCCATACAATCAATCCTCTTCTTCGGCTTTCTAAATATCTTAATCTTTCCCCCGGTTATTGTCAAACCAGTCAATGGGAAAAATATAACCACAAGCAGGAATTTACTAAACCATGGAGAATTTATTTAGGGGTAAACATCTTGGATATGACAAGGAGGTCTAAAAATGAATCTGGTCCTTGGACTTGCAGAAATTGGCCGTCTTTACCCGGAGCGTGAGGCCATGGTGTACAATGAAAAGCGTTTTAGTTATAGTCAGTTGATCACACAAGTAAACCGGCTTGCCAATGGGTTAAAAAAATTCGGGGTTCAGCAAGGTGACCGCGTATTGATTATCTTAGATAACTGCCCGGAGTTTGTCATTTCCTTTTTTGCTGTTTTACAAATCAAGGGTATAGTTATACCTGTAAACCCTCAATATGCTATAGCCGAAGTTGAAAAAATCGTCAAAGACGCACTACCGGTAGTTGTGATTACCGACACCTCCACCGCTCAAACTTTTATCCGGATAAGGGAAAAGATAGCCCTACCGGCAAGTATCATTGTAATTCGTTCCGAGCCAACAGTTCCTGCGCTTCATTCCTTTACACAAATCTTAAACAGCGGCGAAACTTCTTTTACCTTCGACCAGCCTTATGAACAGGATGAGGTTATTGAGCTGCTTTACACCCATGGTATTACCGGTACACTTAAGGGAGTAATGTTAACAAACCAGAATCTTTATAGTAGCGCTACTGCTTTTGCCGAACTCTGCCGTATAACACCGCAGGATCGTATCTTATTGGTATCTCGCGCCTATCATGTCATTGTCCAGGCCTGTGCAATGAATGCGCCACTCATGGCAGGGGCCACTATTGTCATCCACGATATCTGGACTACACCGGAAGCCGTCCTGCGTACAATCGAGGAGGAACATATTACCTTCTTCTTCGGTACGCATCCCAGGTACAGGATGCTGCTTGATTATCCGGAACTGCAGCAGTTCAACACCAGTTCTTTACGTGTGGCCTATACCGCAGCAGACCCGATGCCCCCGGAAATTTTTCAGACTTTTGAGGAAAAATTCGGTATTCAAATCACAGAGGGCTACGGACTTATGGAAACATCACTTATTTGCTCAAACCCGGTTGACGGAACCCAAAAAGCAGGTTCTGTCGGCCGGATAATACCAGGAGTAAAGGTAAAGATAGTAGATTACGAAGACAGGGAAGTACCAACAGGGCAGGTTGGTGAGATCGTAGTCAGCGGGTCCAGTGTGATGAAAGGATACTATAACCGGGAAGAAGAAACCCGGTGGGCGATGCGTAACGGATGGTTCCATACAGAAGATCTGGCCTACATTGATAATGAGGACTACGTATACATTGTTGACCGCAAAAAAGATTTAATCATACGCGGCGGCCTGAATGTTCATCCCCGGGAAGTGGAAGATGTTCTTTACACCCATCCCGGCATATTCGAAGTAGCGGTATTAGGAATGCCCGACCCGGTCTGGGGAGAAGAAGTAGTGGCTTTCGTCCACCTGCGGGAAGGCGCCCGGATAGAAACAAAAGAACTACAGGAATACTGCAAAGATAAACTGGCAAAGTATAAAATACCACGGCGCATCCATTTCGTAAATGAACTGCCAAAGACTTCTTCCGGCAAGCTTTTAAAATACGAACTAAAGCAGATAATAGAAAACACGTAAAACCACAACGCTCAAGCGAAAAAATGAAAAGCGCAAGTAGGGATGGTTCTTGCTTGCCCTTGCGAGGAAAGTACTTTTCCAGGCAAGCAAGAACCATCCCCTCGTCTTCCCGGTAGGAAAAGGCAGAATAAGGATGGAAAGTAGTACACGTTTTAAATTTTCCCCTGTCACTGTTTGAGGACAACAGCAATGGTTAGTTTAATCATAGCTAAAAAAATGGCTCCAATAAAAAACAGACCGGTTTTTAGAATCCAACAACTTTTAAATTAACCACCCGCCCCGAAAATTTTCTGCACAATAAACACCGAGGCTGCCAGGGTGGTTAAATCGGCGGCCAGGCCGGAAACAATCGCGTACCTGTATCTGGTAACACCTACCGAACCAAAGTATAAGGCAAGGACGTAAAAGGTGGTATCAGTGCTGCCCTGCATGGTAGATACCAATTGGCCGATAAAGCTGTCCGGCCCGTGAGTGGCGATAAGGTCCGCGGCAATCCCCAGGGCTGCGCTGCCGGAAAGGGGGCGCATTATGGCATGGGCCAGCGCCTCGGCAGGAAAACCTACCCTATTCAGCAATGGGGATAGAAACCGGACCATTAAATCCATCGCCCCTGAAGCCCGGAAGACATTGATTGCCACCAGCATGGCCACCAGGTAAGGGATGGTTTTGATCGCTGTGGCAAACCCTTCTCCCGCACCCTCCACAAAGG
>DMIY01000210.1 GCA_003457075.1 Desulfotomaculum sp.
CCTCCCCCATCAAGGGGGAGGGGAAAGCAGTATCTTTATCTCAAACACTCGAAACACTATCACGTAATTTTTTTCCATCAAGGGGGAGGGAAAAACAGTACCTTTATTTCCTCCTCAAACTTACATATTTTTAAGCAGGCTGGCCATCTCAATCGCCGTTTCAGCAGCGCTCCAGCCCTTGTTGCCGGCTTTAGCGCCTGCCCGTTCGATAGCCTGTTCTATACTGTCAGCAATAACAATCCCAAAGGCAGCAGGTATGCCGCTCTCCAGGCTTATCCTGGCTACTCCTTTGGACACCTCGGCGGCTATATATTCAAAGTGCGGGGTGGCGCCGCGAATCACTGTCCCCAGGCATATTACTGCATTAAAGCGCCCCATCTCCATCATCCGGCGGGCCGCCAGCGGAATCTCAAAGGCGCCGGGTACCCAGGCTACCTCTATATCTTCTTCCGCCACCCCATGGCGCTTTAAAGCATCAAGCGCGCCGCTTAAAAGCCTGTTGGTAATAAAATCGTTAAAGCGGCCGATCACCAGCCCAAACTTTAAGCCCTGACCCAGCAAGTGTCCTTCATAAACCTTCACCATTTTCCCCCCTAAAGAAAATAGATTTAACCGGATGAGTTTCTTAAGCCCCTTCGCCCTCCATACTCAGCAGGTGACCGAGTTTATTTTTCTTAGTAGTCAAATAAAAACTGTTGGCTTTACCCGGACAAATTTCAATCGGTACCCGGCTAGCAACCTCCAAACCATAACCTTCCAAACCGGCAATTTTACGCGGGTTATTGGTCATTAAGCGGATCCTTTTCAAACCCAGATCCACCAGGATCTGGGCTCCAATACCGTAATCCCTCAAATCCGGTGGAAAACCCAGTTCTTCGTTAGCCTCCACTGTATCCCTGCCTTGATCCTGGAGTTTGTAAGCCCGGATTTTATTTAAAAGGCCAATCCCCCGTCCTTCCTGGCGCATGTACAAAAATACACCGGTTCCTTCCTCTTCGATCATTTCCAGGGCACGCTCAACCTGATCGCCGCAATCACAGCGCAGCGATCTAAAAACATCTCCGGTTAAACATTCTGAATGCACCCTTACCAGCGGAGCTTCTACTTCAGTCAAGTCGCCTTTAACCAGCGCAAGGTGACCCTTGCCATCCAGCATGCTTTCATAAGCCACAGCGGTAAAATCACCCACTTTAGTCGGCAGCCTGGCCTCGTCCACTCTTCTAACAAGCTTTTCCGTTCGCCGCCGGTACTGAATCAAATCGGCAATGGTGATTATTTTTAGCCCGTGCCGGCGGCAAAATTCCATTAAGTCCGGTACCCGGGCCATTGTACCATCTTCTCTAATAATTTCACAAATTACCCCTGCCGGATAACACCCCGCCATCCGTGCAAGATCCGCAGATGCTTCAGTATGACCCGCCCGGCGTAATATACCGCCTTCCTTTACCCGCAAAGGAAATATATGACCGGGACGGCGGAGGTCTTCGGCATTGGTTGAAGGATCCAGAATTGATTTAATGGTAAATGCCCGTTCATAAGCTGAAATACCCGTTGTTGTATCTTTATGATCAACAGAAACGGTAAACGCCGTACCGTGGGGATCTGTGTTGTGGGTAACCATCGGCGGCAAATCCAGTTCATCCAGCCGCTGAGCTGCAATAGGCAAACAAAGCAGGCCGCGTCCATGCGTAATCATGAAGTTGACCGCTTCAGGAGTAACTTTTTCTGCAGCCATAATTAGATCTCCTTCGTTTTCACGGTCCACATCATCTACTACCGCAATTATTCTGCCCTGCCGCATATCTTCAATAGCTTCTTCAACACTATTAAAATGAAGTTCCATTGTATTTTCCCTTCCTGTTTAACCTGATTTCATTTATAAAAAGCCATGTTCTGCCAGATATGTCATAGATAGTCCCTTTTTCTCCTCTTCCGTCGCCTGGCGGCCCGTCAAGAACCGTTCAACATACTTACCTATTATATCCGTTTCCAAATTCACTGTATCCCCGGGACCTTTCCAACCAAGAGTGGTAACTTGAGCAGTGTGAGGAATAATTGAGACCTGAAAACTGTGCGCATTAAAATCTACCACTGTCAGACTAATACCGTCAACAGCAACCGAACCTTTTTTAATTATATAACGCATAACCTCAACTGGCGCCGCAATATCAAAAACGACGGCAATATCATATTTTTTTTGACTTTTAATAGTGCCTGCCCCGTCAATATGACCGCTGACCAGGTGCCCGCCCAGGCGATCTCCTAAGCGCACGGCCCGCTCCAGGTTTACCCGGTCCCCGGGCGCCAACTGACCAAGATTGGTCCTGGCCAGGGTTTCGGCCATCACATCGGCGGTGAAAGAATCTTTTTCTGCCTTTGTAACTGTAAGACATGCGCCATTAACTGCTATGCTGTCGCCTTGCTGCATATCTTTTATTATCTGCTGCGCCTTGATTTTTAACCAGGCAGAACCGGCTCCCCGGATAGTTTGCTGGAGCACACCCAATTCTTCGATCAAACCGGTAAACACTTTAACACACCTCAATTTCTGCTTATCCAAGTAATCAGCAGTCAGCTTTCAATCTTTTGTACCAGATAACCCTCCAGGCATACATCTTCGCCGCAACGCCTCACCGTGAGATTTTCTATCCGCCCGGCATCCGCCAGCCTGCTTATTCCCTGACCTCCAACCGGACCGGGCGCTTCCTGCCCGCCAATAATTTTAGGAGCAATAAACCATACTACCTTATCTACCATACCACTCGCCAGCGCCGAAGCATTAACCTCGCCCCCCCCTTCTATGAGCACGCTGGTAATTTCCCGCCGGGCCAGTTCGCTCATCAACGCCCTCATGTCCACCCGTGGACTCTCGCCTGGTACCATCACTACCTGTGCCCCGGCTTTTTTTAGATTTTCCACCCGTTCCAAAGGGGCTCTTTCAGTTACCGCAATGATCGTGTAAGACTCCGGCGACCGGGTGATAACGCGGGCCTCTACCGGCGTCCGGGCCAGGCTGTCCACAATCACCCGCACGGGATCTTTCCCTTTTTCTCCGGGCAGCCAGGCGGTCAGGGAAGGATCATCTAAAAGCACCGTATTTATTCCAACCAGGATGGCGTCGTACCGGTGACGCAAATAACGACCATCCAGGCGGGCCTCCGATCCGGTAATCCACTGTGATTCGCCGGCGCAGGTGGCAATCTTGCCGTCTAAGCTCATAGCCGTCTTAAGCACAACAAAAGGACGGCCGGTGGTGATATATTTAACAAAGATCTCATTTAAAAGGCGGGCCTCTTTTTCAAGCACACCCGTAGCAATTTCCAGCCCGTGCTGCTTTAGAAAAGAAATCCCCATCCCGGACACCAGTGGATTGGGATCCGTCATGGCGATCACCATCCGTTTCACACCGGCGGCAAGTACCGCTTCGGTGCAGGGACCCGTTCGCCCGTAGTGACAACATGGTTCCAAGTTGACATAAAGCGTGGCGCCTTCAGCCTTTTCTCCTGCTTCCCGGAGAGCAATTGCTTCCGCATGGGGAGTACCCGCCTTCAGGTGATACCCCTCCCCCACCACCTCCCCGTCTTTTACCACTACTGCCCCCACCATGGGGTTGGGGCTGGTCCGGGCGCAACCCCGCCGGGCCAGCTCCAGAACCATTTGCATATAATACCTGTCTCTTTCTCCCATAAACAGCAAAAGCCCCGTTCTAAAATTACCTCCGGGGCATAAGAATAAACTTGTCCTTTTCTCAAATCGCTAATAAACGATAGAGTACTACAACTCGTAAAGTCCTTCTTCCATCCAGACTGTTACTGTCGGCCCTGGCCTTGCACCAGATCAACACGGCGCCTGCTGAAGAATTGCGTTTGAAGACATAATCTTTAGAGCAACTTTCATAAAGCACCGGGCTCGCGGGCTTAAAGCTTACGC
>DMIY01000208.1 GCA_003457075.1 Desulfotomaculum sp.
CCCTAATTTACTTTAATCTTTTTTAAATCTATTCTAATACCCCTTCTGCTTCTAACTGATTTATTTCTTCATCGCTTATCTGCAACAAACCTTTAAGCACTTCCTGGGTGTGCTGTCCTAAAAGGGGCGCCGGTGTGCTTAAAAGCGGAGGTGTTTTGGTCATCCGCATCGGTGAGTGGTTGTACAGGGTAATACCTGCCTCCGGGTGATCCATATACACCCAAAAGCCCCTTTCCTGCAATTGATCATCTTCTATCGCGTCATGGACATTATATACCGCTCCTGCCCGTACTCCATTCTTTAACAACTCCAGCATCAATATTTTGTTGTACTGCTCACTGGTCCACTCTTCTATTTTGGTATCCAGTTCATCCTGGTTTGCCAACCTGGCTTCTTTGGTGGCAAATTTTTGGTCTTCAGCCCACTGTGGATTGTCCATGCACTTCTTTAATGCTTCCCACTCCTGGTTGTTAAACACGGCAATGGCAATCCACTGCCTGTTTCCCCTGGTCTTGTAAACACCATGCGGCGCCGCGTCCGGGTGACGGTTTCCGATCCTGTTCTGGATACGCCCATTCACTGCATAATCCATCACGGCCGGCGCCGATAGCGCCCGAACCCCAGCCTGCGACTGGGCGATTTCTATATATTGGCCTTCGCCAGTTTTCCGGCGATGTCGCAAAGCCGCCAGAATGGCAAAATTAAGATGGGTAGGCACGGGCACATGATCGGTGTAGTTTGTGCCGGTACCAAACGGCTCCCCGTCAGGAAAGCCACTTAAGTAGTTGGCGCCAATCAGAGCATTCAGCACCAAACCAAAGCCCATGTAATCCGCATGCGGTCCTACGTTACCCTGCGCAGGCATATCAATGTAAATAATATCCGGCTTGATTTTTTTGACTTCTTCATAACCCAGATTCCACTTATCCATTTGACCCAGAGTAAAGCTATTGATTACCAGATCGCTCTTTTTAAGCATTCCAACCACAACATCACGTACCTTGGGATGGCTCATATTTAGCGAAATACTCTTCTTGTTCGGGTTGCGGTTGCTGTAATACCCACTCCGCTCAATTCCTGGTTTTCTATCCTTGTAAGGAGGCGCTAGACGTAAGATCTCTGGACGCTTCTTTGTTTCTATCCTGATTACCTCTGCCCCGAACTCGGACAGGTAGCGGGTGGTAAGTGGACCTGCTCCTACCCAAGAAAAATCTGTTACCCTGATCCCTTCCAGCGGGAGTTTCTTAGCCAACTATTACACCCCTTTCCTTTAAAGCTTCTACCTGCTCACTAGAATAACCTAATTCCTCTAATATTTCTTTTGTATGCTGGCCAAAAGTTGGCGCAGGTTTGATCTCATAGGGCATTTTCTCTATGTAGCAGGTCTGTCCGGGGTAATATACCTCCCCACCCAGGTGTTCATGATGCAGGGGTATAAAAAACCGGCGATAGTTTAATTGCGGGTTCTCATAAACGTCCTTGGGATCACTGATGGGATAACAAACACATCTTCTGCGCTGGCTTTCTTCATATAAGTACAACTTTTCATGTTTGGCCGCAAACCGCCCGAAGATTTCCCTGAATATTTTCTTTGCCTCATCTGTAGTCTTGTATTCTAATTTCCTCCATTCTTCGGTACCCAATATTGCTGCCCCTTCTTCCTCACCCTCATCTTTTAGCCACTTGGGCAGAGGATCCCACAGATAAGCATTATTACCCATAGTAAACATTGTGTAAACATATCCGTCTTTGCACCGGTAAACCCCCGTTCCAGCCCACACGCCTGCTCCGGCCCGGCGGATTGTTTTCTCCAGATCCCATTGCTGAGCTGCAAATTCTAGTGCCGTAGCCACACACGCCTGCATGGAAACATCTATAAACTGCCCTTCTCCTGTTTCCTCCGCATCATATAAGGCAGCCATGGTTCCTACTGCCGCGTACATCATGCCCTGCATATAGGACTGTTCTCCATAAGCACGCGCTGGTTTATCGTCACCTGCACCCGCCAGATATAAAAAACCTCCCAGGGCCGCTAAGGTAAGATCCGAAGCTGGATAATCCCGGTAGGGACCCTCCTGGCCAAAGGGAGTAATAGAGGCATGGACAAGCCTGGGATTTTCTTTCTTTAACTGTTCATAGCCCAGTCCTAGTTGTTCCAAATATCCCGGTGGAAAACTTTCAATTAAAATATCTACTGTTTTTATAAGTTTTAAGAATATTTCTTTTCCTTCCTCTTTCCTTATATCAAGCACCAGATCGCGTTTGTTGGTATTTTGATAAAGATATTTTAAACTGGTTTCACGATTGGGCATGTCCTTGTAAAACGGCCATTCAAACCTAACCGGATCTCCCTCCGGGGGTTCAATGTGAATAACGTCTGCTCCTAACTCAGCATATAATTTACCTGCATAGCTCCCTATTTCACCGGCAAACTCGAGCACTCGCACATCCGAAAGCGTGCTCATTATCTTTCTTTGCCTCCTTTATGTCTTTTCACAATTATATATTTTGGTGACACTGCTTAATACCCAGAAAGGAAGGCTCCTCACCCATGCCGAGGGAAAACCTTCCTTTTCTGCCGCTTTCATTAAAACATTCTACAGACTGGCAAACAAGCTTTTCCCCCCACAGACGAAAATAGTCTGCCCTGTTATATAACCTGCCTGATCACCGGCAAAAAACATTATCGTCCTTGCTATATCATTAGGAGTTCCAATTACACCCGTGGGCTGTATTTTCAAAAGGCGTTCCCGTGCCTGTTCGGGTACGGAATCCCAAAGCGCTGTCTTTATTATCCCTGGAGCTATACAATTAACTGTTATACCATGTCTGCCTAGTTCTAAGGCCAATGTCCGGGTAAGGCTTACCACCCCACCTTTAGAAGCAGAATAGTTGGCCTGCCCAGCCCAACCCAGCCAGGCGCGGGAAGAAATATTGACTATTCTGCCATATTTCTTTTCCCGCATATGTGATATTGCAGCCTGGCAGCATAAAAACATTCCCTTCAGGTTAACATCCAGTACGCTGTCCCAATCCTCTTCGCTCATTTTTAATATGCTTTTATCTCTACCTATCCCCGCATTGTTGACCAAAATATCTATCCCGCCAAAAGTATCTATAACTTGCTTAAACATTGCATCTACTTCTGCTTTTTTGGTTATATCTGACGCAATTCCTATCGCTTCTCCGCCTTCTGCTTTAATTTCGCCCACTACTCTGCCGACTTTGGAACTATCAATATCAACAACTACTACCTTAGCGCCGTTTTGGGCCATTTTTTTTGCTACACCTTCGCCAATGCCGCTTCCCGAACCAGTAATTAATCCAACTCTATCTTTTACCGTCATCATCTTTTATTCCCCCCTTTCTTATACAGACAGCGAACTCAAGATACTCTTGCCGCCGCAAATAAAAATAGTCTGTCCGGTTACGTAACTGGCATCGTCAGAAGCAAAATACATTATCCCATAAGCTATATCTTCCGGTTTACCAATTTTACCCGTCGGCTGTTGTTTTAACAGGTTTTGAAGCTGTTCTTCGGTAAGCATGTCATAAAGCGGGGTTTTAATCAAACCGGGGGCTATGCAGTTAACAGTTATCCCAAACTTCGCTAGTTCTAACGCCAGCGTGCGGGTTAGACTCACCACACCACCTTTAGAAGCGGCATAGTTAGCCTGCCCTGCCCAACCCAGCCAGGCACGGGAAGAAATATTGATTATTCTACCATATTTTTGCTCCCTCATATAGCCCGCTGCTGCCTGGCAACAAAAGAAAGGCCCTTTCAAGTTGATATTGAGCACACTGTCCCAATCTTCTTCGCTCATTTTAAATATACTTTTATCTTTACCTATTCCCGCATTGTTGACCAGGATATCTATCCGGCCGAATTGTTCAACTGTTTTCTTGAACATGTCTTCTACCTGCTCTTTTTTAGATACATCCGCTACGATTCCCAGTGCTTCCCCGCCGGCGCCGCGAATTTCGCCTGCTACCCTGTCCACCTTGCTTTGATCAACATCGTTGATGACCACTTTGGCGCCGTTTTGAGACAGTGTCTTGACCGCACCTTCTCCTATTCCACTTCCCGAACCGGTAACCAAGGCAACCCTGTCTTTTACTTTCACCTTAAACCCTCCTTTCCTTAAAAACTATTTATTAAATGGTTAAAATAGTAACTGTACAGGCCGCATTGTCTAAACCATATACTCCTCCACCTGTCACATGCGTTAAGGCGGCTTTGCAGTTTGGTACCTGACGTTCTCCGGCCTCACCGCGCAATTGCCACGTCGCTTCCACAACTTGAGCGCATCCGCTGGCGCCGGTGGGGTGACTCATGGACATTAATCCGCCTCTAGGACTGAATACAACTTTGCCGCCATAATCG
>DMIY01000212.1 GCA_003457075.1 Desulfotomaculum sp.
TTCCTCCTTTGTCTTGGATTTTATTTTGAAAAATTTAAGTTATTTTTTAGTGCGGAAGTTGGGTAAAAACAGTCCTTACCTGATCACTCTGGCCCGTGCGTATGTCCGGTATACCTTGCCGATCTCCACCGGCACCGTTTCCCCCACCAGCGAACCAGCGCCTTTAATGTCCAGGATAAAACCGTTAATCCGGGCAATGCCGTCGTTGGTATTGGAAACATGAGGTTCTTCCACCTTTACTTCCAGCATTTGGCCGGGCCGCACAGGCAGCGTTTGAGCCCGGATTTCGGCCTTGTCGTGCAAGGGTCGCATAGTCACGGATTCAATATGTTGAACCTGTGAGCCGCGAATGTACATGTTCTTACCCGTCTTCTGCTCCAGTTCACGCAGATTAGTGCCGCCGCTGCCTATAAAGCGGGCTGCCACCAGGGGATGAGCCTCTACCAGGATAGTATCGGAGTCAGTCCGGCGCGCCAGTTCAAAAATGTGGTTCTTAAAATGAATACCCACTGTTTCCTCGGAAAGCACCTTACCCCGTCCATCACAATAAGGACATGATTTCTGCAATATTTCCGAAAGACTGGGACGGGTTTTCTTTCTCGTCATCTCAACCAGGCCCAACTGAGTAATACCCAGGATATTGGCCTTGGTTTTATCTTTTTTTGTTTCTTCTTCCAGTATCTGCAGCACCCGGCGGCGGTGTTCTTCTTTCTGCATGTCTATAAAATCCATAATAATAATCCCACCGATATTCCTTAACCGCAACTGCCGGGCAATTTCCACCGCCGCCTCCAAATTGGTTTTCAACACGGTGTCCTCCAGACCAACAGAACCCACAAATTTTCCCGTGTTAACATCTATTACCGTTAAGGCTTCAGCCTGGTCAATGACGATATAGCCGCCGCACCTAAGCCATACTTTTCTTCTTAAGGCTTTTTCCATTTCCTGCTCAATACCATAATCACGAAAGATATTATCCTGCATCTCCAACAGTACCTTGTGTTTCAAGCGCGGGCCGGTAATGTCCAGCAGATCCATGATCTTTTCGTACTCTAAACGGGAATCCACGGTCAAACGATCAACGTCTTCAGTAAACAGGTCCCTTAAAATCCGGTGGCTCAGCTCCAGATCGCGATGGACCAGGTTAGGAGCAGGGCCGCGGGCGGCACGGGAAAGAATCTTACGCCAGAGTTGAACAAGCATGTTGACGTCTCCCCGCAGTTCAGCTTCATCAACCCCTTCAGCTACAGTACGCACGATTATTCCCATACCTGCCGGTTTAATCCGGGAAGCCATTTCTTTTAACCTTTCACGTTCTTTTTCAGAGTCAATGCGACGAGAAATTCCTATATCATCGGTGGTGGGCATCAATACTAAATATCGCCCGGGCAGTGTAATATGAGTAGTCACCCGCGACCCCTTAGTGCCCAGCGGGGCCTTAACAATCTGGACAATTATTTCCTGGCCCCGTTTTAAAACAGAGGAAATATTGTTTGACGCCGTTAGATCGGAAGAATGGCCATTATAAGAACGGGGAGGCAGGGCATCTTCCACATACAAAAAGGCATTTTTTTCCAAACCAATATCTACAAAAGCTGCCTGCATGCCGGGTAAAACATTTTCTACCTGGCCCTTGAAGACATTTCCAACCAGCCTTTGATTAAAAGATCTCTCTACATATATTTCTACCAATACCGGGTCTTCCAAAACAGCTACTCTGGTTTCTTCTTCCCCGGCATTGATCACTATTTCTTTAAACATCGTAAATTTTCACTCCTATTAATAACCGTAGATAATTTAATAAACCGGGTACAGGCCTGTACGTATTACAGTCAATCCATCAGGAATTACTGCCAGAGCATTTTGTTCAACAAGGGCCCGTACCACTTCCTCCGGACGCACATTTCCATTGCTGCCAGCCTGCAACTCCATTTCCAAAACCGCCGCCCCCTTATCCACGCGGCCAGCAAGGGCGTAAATTCCGGGGCGAATATCCCGTATCTTTTCACATCCTTTCTTAGTTTTTCTAGGCACAAGAATCTCAGATAGACCCAGAAATGACCTTATGCGCTCTTCCAACCCGGCGCTGGTCAGCATTTTATCAATTTCCACCCTTACTTCATAAACGGCCCTTTCCACAACTGACATCGGGGAAGGGGTATTATCGGGCACCTGCCAGACCCGGCCCGGTTTAATGCCTTCCGGAAGAACAGCGCCCAGAAGTGAATATATCTGCTCCGGAAGTACGTCGCTGATCAGTTTAATATCCAGACACTCATTTTTCCCCGCCACCCCCACAGGTAAAGGAGCAGCAAAACTAAAAATGGAATGTGGATTGAACCCCTGGGAAAAGGCTACCGGCAAACCCGCTCTGCGGATAGCCCGCGCAAATGTGCGCACAAGATCCAGGTGAGAAATAAAGCGTGCCGGACCACACTTACTAAACAGCATTCTGTATCTCGGCAATCTTTTTACCCCCTACAAGTTCCGGCTCCATCTCCAAACCCGCGCACAGCCCACAGCCCGGACATCTTCCAGCCCTGCAGTCCGGTGTGGTTTTCCCCTCCAAGGCATTCTTATGTTCACGGATCAGGTATTCTTTGCTTACTCCTGCATCTATATGATCCCAGGGCAATAAATCCTCATCTGTATACCTTTGGTAAGCATACCAGCCCG
>DMIY01000114.1 GCA_003457075.1 Desulfotomaculum sp.
GTGCACGTCTACCTGTGCCGGCACCTGCCTGCCGCGCCACCGGCGCAGGTAGACGGCAGACAGGCAGACAGGTTTCACTACAGGACATTTCGTTTTCTTTAAACCGGTCACCCGTTAAAGAAATATACGACTTTTGTTTGGCCAGAAACAGCCCCGGTTCTGCCAGACGGAAGCGATAAATGCTTTGTTTTACATCGCCAACCATGAACAGGTTCGGCATTGCCTCTCCCTGGCGGGAAACCAGCATTAAAATGACCTCCTGGACAGCATTGATGTCCTGATATTCATCGATCAGCACTTCTACGAATTGTTCACGAAACTCAAGGGCAATATCCGAAGGAGTCAGGCGACCTGTCCCGGCGCAGGGCAAACCCAGAATTTGCAGGGCATAATGCTCGAGATCGCTAAAATCTACCAGACCCCGCGAAGATTTGGCCTGGCGGTAAATTTCCTCGAAATCTAAAACCAGTTGGGCCAGTTCCTTTATTAAAGGGGCAATCAGGTTTATTTCGGCAAGGTATTCCGCCGGACTGCGGGAAAAGAAGGTGGAAGCCAGGCCGGTCATTTTTTTCCTGGCCTTCTCCCGTAAAGTCCTGACCTGGTTTTTCAGTTCCTCGTCAACTTCTTTGCCCACGCGGCTTAAAGGCGCAAACGTTAAATTTCCAAACGCTTCTTGCAACTCCTCCCACTGGCAGTTGCAATAGTGTTCAAGCCTTTGTACCTGCCCAAGATCATTTTGTAACGTCTCCAGGTAAGCGGCAGGCCCGCCCGGACGGCTGGAAAGATGCATAGCGCTTTTAATCATCTGCAGGACAGCGCCCAGTTCACAGGCTATGAACTGTTTTAAAATACCGGCCCACGGCAGGTCTTCCATTCCGGTCCGGGGTGAAAGACAAAACGCGGCCGCGGCAGAGTGAAGCCAGCCCTGGGGGTCCGGTGTGCTGCGGGCAAAATCATACAGGCGTAAAACCATATCCTGCAATGCGCTATCATCCCGCGCACCTCCGTAACAGTCAACCAGCATGGTAAAGGCAGTGTTGTCCCGGCTGTCGTAGCAGCGCTCGAAGAGTTCATCACAGGCTGCTGTGCGCAATAATGCCGCCTCATCTTCATCGGCCACACGTACTGCCGGATCAAGCCCCACCCGGTGGAAGTATTGTCTTAGTACATTGAGGCAAAAGGAATGGAGGGTGCTGATGGAAGAGCGGTTTAAAAGGTTTGACTGGCGGCGCAGGTGCCGGGAATGAGGATTTTCGCTCAACTTATCGTTGATTGCTTCGTTTATGCGGCTGCGTATTTCCGCTGCTGCTGCATTGGTAAAGGTAACCACCAGCAGGCGGTCTATATCCACGGGATGCTGTTCATTACTGATTAAACTGATTATCCGCGCTACCAAAACCGCTGTCTTACCTGTTCCGGCCGCAGCCGAAACTAGCAGGTTACTGCCGCGCGTGTTTATTGCCATTAGTTGTTCTTTCGTCCAACCGGTAGACATCTAACCTACTCCCTCGAAAAATAAGATTTAATCACAGAGAACACAGAGCACGACATTAAATATGCCGGTGAGTATCAAAGTAGTCAGATTCCGGGCATTTATCACACAACATCATTTCACTTTGCCCGCCCTCTCCAATCAACCGGATCTTCATTGTACATACTTTACAATCTCCGCTTTCAGGCTGGCAGGGTTCAGTATGAATGAGTACCTGGATAGCAGAGAAACTTTTAGTCATGTCTTCTTCAATCTGCTCGCAGAGTTCGTGAACAAGGCCAATGGGACGACGGCGGGGCACCACCAGGTGGAGATCCACATACCTTTCGGAACCGGCCCGGCGAGTCCGCAAATTATGAAATTCCACAAACTGACCGGCATGCTGCTCTATTACTTCCTGGATTAGCCTGACTTCTGTCTCAGAAAGACGTACATCCAGAATACTCCCCAGGGATTCCCGCAAAAGGTCAAAAGCCGCCTTAAAAATCAGCAGGGATACTCCCAGTGCAATCAGCGGGTCAAGGATGGCCAGACCAGTCAACCTGATGGCAATAATCCCGGACAAAACACCAAAAGAGGTATAAACATCCGTACGCAAATGCCAGCCATCGGCAGCCAGGGCGGGGGACTCAGTTTTCCTGGCAGTACGCATAATGATCGCCGAAACCACAAAATTTACTGCTGCCGATAATCCCATTACCGCCGCTCCAAGGCCCAACGAATGAATTTCTGCATCCTCTTTTAGCTTGGGTACTGCCTGCAGGATAATCAGAGCGCCTGCGCCGGCAATCAGCAGGGCTTCGATGATTGCCGCTATGTTCTCAAACTTGCCATGACCATAATGATGCCTTTCATCAGCAGGCTGACCCGATAGCCATACCGCGGTCCAGGCGATCAAAGCAGCCACGAGATCCAAACCGGAATGTATTGCCTCGGAGATGACACTAATCGAATTCATGTTCAGACCCGCGATCAGTTTAGTCACAGTTAACAAAACACCGGAAACAACAGAGAGGCGGGCAACCTTTAGCTTGTCGTTCATATTCCCATAACCC
>DMIY01000019.1:0-1402 GCA_003457075.1 Desulfotomaculum sp.
CCAATTTTCTGGTTTCAGCCTATTTACAATGGTCGCCTCGCCCGCTTCGTTGTCATAATGGTAAATCTCTGGCTTGGAGCTCCCTACCACATGATGATGATCATTGGCACCCTGGCAACCATTCCTCGGGAACTTTATGAAGCGGCAGCGATAGATGGCACAACTGGTTGGCAGCGCTTCAAGTTTATTACCTGGCCTATGGTCATTGCCGCCACCATGCCGGCCTTGATCATGACCTTTAGCTTTAACTTCAACAACTTTGGAGCTGTATATTTCCTAACCGGAGGCGGTCCCAGCTGGGACCCCGCAAAAATCCCCGACAGTATGCGGATCGTCGGTTCGGCCATGCCGGGACAGACGGATATCCTTATTTCATGGATTTATAAACTGTCATTCACCAAAGATTTTGAACAGTATAATGTAGCCGCGGTTTACTCTATCATTATCTTCTTCATTGTCGGTGGTTTCTCGGTTTACAACTTGCTTAAATCCAAATCATTCCGGGAGGAGGCAAGCGAATGAAAGAAAACAGACCCTTATTATTAGTACGGGGCAGGCAAACCCAGTCAGCCCCGATGCATAACTTCATTCTGCGTTTCCTAAATTATCTTTGGCTCACTCTGACTTGCATTGCTGTACTGGTTCCAATTCTGTGGATGATTATCGCATCTCTAACTAAGGGAAAACTTCTTTCAGGAGTTCCACTGATTCCGGATTTCAGCAAATTTTCATTGGAACACTATGAATATCTCTTTACCTACAAAAGCCAGAGCGAAGCCCAATTCTCCGATTTCGTCTCTGCCTTTTTACGGTCTCTTCAGATTGCGGTGGCGAACACCTTCGGAGTGGTGCTGCTCACGACCATTACTGGTTTCGTGTTCAGCCGCTTCAAGTTTCGTGGGAAAAAGTCCATCCTCATATCCTTTCTTCTGCTCCAGATGTTTCCGTCATTCATGGGGATGATTGCCATCTTTATGATTTATCGGACCTTTGGTTGGCTCAACAAACCAATACTCCTTACTTTCATCTATACTGCGGGAGCCATTCCTTACAATACCTATCTCATCAGGGGATACATGCGTTCCATTCCGCTTTCTATAGATGAAGCAGCATTGATTGATGGGGCCAGTAAGACCCAAATTTTTACTAAAATCGTACTACCCCTTTCCACCCCAATTATCGGCTTTATCGCGGTTAACGCCTTTATGGCCCCTTGGATGGATTACATGCTGCCGAACCAGCTTCTTAACATGCAGAATCAGACCGTCGCAATCTTCCTGTACCGGCTGACCGATCCAATGAATACCCTGTATTATAATCCATTGAACTTTATGGCCGGTGCCTTGGTGCTGGCAACGCCTATAACCTTAGTTCAATTTTATATGCAGCGATTTATTGTTTA
>DMIY01000019.1:1418-3141 GCA_003457075.1 Desulfotomaculum sp.
GGTTACTACAATCAATTTTATGAAGCCAAAGCACATAGAATCTCCTTTAGCCCTGTGGACTGCAGCAAAAGCCTGGTGGTCCGATACCGCGGCCCAGGACTGTGTCTCTCTTAATTGGCTCTTCATTCTGGTCATTTTTATTGCGTCTTCGATTGCCATAAGCCTTCCCTTCGGAGCAAACCGTTGGAGGGAAGCAGAGGTTGCTTCCAAAACAAGTCAATATCCCGGCCTTGGGACAGCCTTTGAAGTCCTTGCCAAGGCTGATTTTCCCTTTACGGTCAATAATGGCATGCTACAGACAACAGCAGACACAAAAAGCAGGACCTTGGAAGCCGGGGGTTGGCGCATTCTTGTGAGTTCCGTTGCGAATACCCCGGAACAGGCTGTCACAGATACCAGCAATATTCTACAGCTAGGTCCAGACCGCTTAATAGTTCGAAACGGCAAAACAGGTATCCAGATCAGCTCACCCCTGACAGCTTTTGAAGGGTTTTCTTCTGATATTTTGAAACAAGCCGCGGAAAACAGACAAACCCTTTCTGATCTTATAGAAAGCATCCTATTTACCGCAGCCTTTTCCTCCATCCCCTCCACAATGATTACCCTGGGCCTTTTGATGCTGATCCAGAATCTGGTCTTTGTAGTCATACTGGGAGTTATGCTTTCCTTTTCGGTATATCGAAAAAAGCTTGGGGAGGATACGAGTCCGTCTGTACGGCCCCTGGATAGCATTAAAATGGCTACCGCCATTATGGCAGGGCCTGCCTTTATTGTTGGCCTCTTGGGACTCTTTATACCAGCCCTTCAGGCACCCTTTTTATGGCTTGCCTATTCACTGCTGGCTGGGATCAGGGGAATCGTTCTGTACACGAGCCGTTACCGTGGTGCCGAACAACCGCGGTAAGACACCTTGCGATAATTCAGGCTTTTATTTCAGAATCTCGTATACTGCTGACTGGACAGGCCCAAGAGACAAAGCCTGTCCGGGATTCAACACGACACGATCCATTTCCGGAATCAGACCCTGACCGCTAGTCCAGAGCAGAGTGAGCTTAGTATCCTGGGGAACCATCGCAGTAAAAGAGCTGCTCTCCAAATTGTGCAGGACCAACACCCACTGGGTATCACTTTCCCGTATCCAGGCGAGCATATAGGAAGAATCAAAGCCAGCCCATGAAATCTTAGTAAAGTTCCCCTGTCGTATGGCAGGGCTAGTCTGCCTAAGTTCGCTTAACCGAAGATAATGTTGCAGCAGGCTTTTCGGATCCCGTAACTGTTCCTGCACCGACGGAGTCAGGGTGTTCTGGCCCGGTTCCACTTTCCCGCTGGATTTCATCCATGCAACCATTGGTTTTTCAGCGGTCTCATTCCACTTAAAGGCATCCCGGCGGGCCACGTCGTCATTTTTATACCGCCTGCCAGTCATTCCCAATTCTTCGCCGTAGTACACATAGGGAAGCCCCGGCAGGGTCTGATAGATCGATGCGGCCATTTTTGCCCTGGTAAGCGCCATTGCCTTGGTAGCCCGGACCTGTTCCGAATCGGAAGCCTCAATCTTCCAACCCTTCACTGCATCCAGGCCGAGGCTCGTCATGAGGGAGCTGATATACCGGTCCTGATCGTGATTCGAAAGCAAAATGGCGGGCTGGAAAGCCGGAATTCTACTGTATTGATCGTATATGTTTTGATAAGAATTGATAAAACCGGTAGCACTCATCCTGCG
>DMIY01000034.1 GCA_003457075.1 Desulfotomaculum sp.
CTATGAGTGTCTGCAAAAGTATGACGAAGCCGAGGAATTAAATCCCCTGTATGAGTTTCTCAAGTATGAAACGGAAAAAACATGGGGAAAAGCGCTGGCTCTTGCCGACGGCAGGAAACTGGAACGCAAGGGCTTGTCAGATTTTACCCAAAGTATGTAACCAACAAAATAATATGGAAGTGAAAGTTATCTCGAAAGGGACGGCTTTTTTATTTGCTAAGATGGGCTTATAGGTTGTTTCTCTTTGGCTGCCTCGGCGTGTGTTGCTCTGCTTTTTTTAAAATGTGTCGAGATGACGAAATAAGTTCCTTACTGAAGATTTCCGAGTACACCCTTTTAGACTATGCCCGAAAGGGAAAGATTCCGGCCAAGAAAATAGCCAACCGATGGCGTTTCCCCAAAGAAGATCTCCTGGACTGGTTTTATGCCCCCGTCAACGTAAAGTCCCGGGCAATAATCCCCCTCCAGCCGTCCGTGCCGAAGCTGATTTGAGTCATTTCTTTAAAGGCCCCCTTGATCTATTGCGGCATCCTGTCCGGCAGCTTATCTGTAATATCTGTTATATGCTGCATTGTATCCTGTCTTTTGTCCACATACAGATTACCCCCGGTGTCCAGGCTGGCGTACATCACATTCTTAACAGACTTCACGCCTTTTTTCTCCAGTTCCCGGTATAACCATTCTTCTGTAAGGTTGTTTTGTTTTAAGTTCTGTTGAATAACCACCCCATCTATAATAAGCTCAGAAGATATCCCTTCGTAATTTGTAGACAATTGCAAGTCCCCGGGAGTCAGCGGCTGCTTTTGGCTCTTCAGCAGCACGCTCAACTCACCATTGGGTTCCGAAATGGCATATTCCACATCAGAAATATTAAAAACGCTCTTTTCTCTCAACTGCATCATCAAATCATCTATGTGGTAAATAAGTTTCTTCATATTGTCTTCCAGGATCTTACCATTGTGAATTACTATAGTCGGTTCGCCCTCAATCAACTTACGGGCCGGCCGGTATTTCATGGACAGGTACTCTGCGCCTATGGTAAACAAGCCGAATAAAACCAGACCAAAAACGTAGTACCAGCCATTCTCCTTCAAGTCCGTGACCATACCCGCAGCAATGGAGCCAAGAATGATGGCGTTGACAAAATCACTAACCGTCAATTGCCCAATCTGCGTTTTTCCCACCACACGTGCAATTATCAGCACTATTATAAAAGCTCCTGCGCCCCGGATAAGAATTTCCAAAAAAGGATTCATGATCAACCACCTTTGCCAATATAATGATCTTAGTTTAACAGCAAGTGATTGATTTATACACGTGTAGAGGGGGGCTATCTTTTGCTCAGGAAAACGCTCCTTAAGCAGATGGAGAAAAAAAATCAAATACTATTTAAATACCTGCAAGAGATTAATAGAGGGTGTCCAACAATTGTTTTAAATAAGATTCAAAATCTTTCCCTAAAAAGGGATGATCCAGCGCAAATTCTACAGTGGCCATCAGGTAACCCAGTTTGTCGCCCACATCGTAACGGCGCCCCCGGAAGGCAAGACCATAAACCGGCTCTTCCCGGCACAGGACACTTAAGGCATCCGTGAGCTGAATCTCACCACCCGCGCCGGGAAGAATCTTCTCCAGAATAGGAAAAATACGGGGGCTAATGATGTAGCGACCCATAATCGCCAGCCGCGAGGGCGCTGTTTCAGGGGATGGTTTTTCCACCAGTTCCCTAACCTGGTAAACACCTTCACGCAATGGTTCTGCATCTAAAATACCGTATTTGCTTACATCTTTCGGAGGAACTTCCTGCACGGCAAGTACGGTACCCTGCACCTCCTCGTACAGATCAAGCAGTTGCCTCAAGCAGGGCCTTTTACTGCGCACCAGATCATCTCCCAAAAGCACCGCAAAAGGCTCGTTGCCCACAAACCTGCGGGCACAGTAAACAGCATGTCCAAGCCCGAGTTGTTCCTTTTGACGCACATAAAGAAGATCTGCAATCCTGCCTGTCTGTTCCACCAAATTTAAAAGTTCCATTTTACCCCTGGTCCGCAGATGCTCCTCTAAAATAAAAGATTTATCAAAATGATCCTCAATTGCACGCTTTCCCCGCCCGGTGATGATTAAAATATTTTCAATACCCGTACGTACAGCCTCCTCAACTATGTATTGAATGGCCCGCTTATCGACAACAGGTATCATTTCCTTCGGCTGCGCCTTCGTGGCGGGCAAAAAACGCACTCCCAGACCAGCAGCAGGAATAACGGCTTTAGTGACGCGCATAATTACACCTCTTACATTTTTGATAAATGCTGGGAAGAGTTATGGGGGGCACTGCCAACAGTTCTTCTTACGCTTCTAAGCAAACCTATCTTCCCGGCAGAAACAATAGTTGCTGTAGCCAGTATAACCAACAGAACCATGGCCTGGTCGGAAGTAACCAGGTTTAATATTACCGCGCTGACCCCCAACAGAGCGCTTACCCCGTAAATGGCCAGCACAGCCTGACGGTGACTTAATCCCAGATCCAGCAGTTGATGATGCAGGTGTTCCCGGTCCGCCTGGAAAATAGGCCGGCTTTGACGGCATCGCCGGAATACGGCAAAAACAACATCTAAAAGAGGAATACCCAGGATCACCGGTGGAATAAATATCGAAACAGCCGCGATGCTTTTCATCAGCCCCATAACAGCCATCGTAGCCAGAACAAAACCCAACAGCATGGCGCCGGAATCACCAAGAAAAATACGTGCCGGATAAAAGTTGTGCCGCAGGAATCCCACCAGGGCTGCTGCCAAAATCAAGGCCAGTATAATTACTTCCTGCTGGCCGGCAGCGCCAAAAACCTTCCACTGGGTCCAACCTACGGCAGCAATGGTCAGAGCGGCTATGCAGGAAACCCCACCCGCCAGACCATCCAGGCCGTCAATCAGGTTGACGGCATTTGTCACCGCCACCACCCATAACAAGGTGACAGGAATCCCCCACCATCCTAACCCTATTATATGCCCGTTAAGTGGGTTGGTAACAAAGCTTATCCCCACACCAAAAGGAATTAAGGAAAGCGCGGCTATCACCTGGCCGCCCAGTTTAACCCAGGGAGAAATGCCGCGGATATCATCTATCACTCCCACCAACATAATCAAGGTAGCCCCCAAAAGCAAGCCATAGACCATGTGATTGGGCTGCACGGTCAAAAGCACGGGTAAAACAAATGCAACGTAAAGGGCCACTCCCCCTAACCGGGGCATAACCTTCCCGTGTACTTTGCGCGGTCCGGGAAGATCCACCGCACCCCAGGCAAAAGAGTACTTTACTATCCGGGGAGTAATTATCCAGGCTAAAACGCATGCCATGAGCAGGGCAATCAGCTTCTCCATTCTCATCCCCCATAATCAACAGTAAAATACAATACTTTATTTATTTTATCATTCGGTATGATATTTCAACAAACAGTGGAAAAAGTCGTGGTATGCTTGATTGCCAGAAAAAAGAAGAAAAGGGACATGCTTTCTCCTTAATTCGTCTTAATACGCCATTATTTAAATTTAATCACATTTGTTGCCGGGTAATTTTTGTTGACTGGTAAGAAAGGATATGATATTAAGTAAGTAAGTAAGAAGATATTACTGAGGAGTTGACTTTTCTATGGATAAACTGTATATTGCCCGGATAACCACCAAAGGCCAGGTGACGGTTCCCCTTGAGTTAAGAAAGCTTCTGAAGATCGAAGAAGGTGACTATATCATTTTTGAAAAAAGGGGCCCCCGGGTGGAAATCAAAAAGATGGCGCCGCCCAATGATTTTAAGAATTTTGCCCGCCCGATCAGAGAGAGATTTGAAAGAGAAGGAATCACCCCCGATGATGTTGAGGCGGCAATCAATTGGGCGCGGGCCGGAAAAGAATGAGAATAACTGTCGATACCAATATCCTTGTTTCGGCCCTCGGTTGGAACGGGGCAGAAGCCGCCATCATCGAAATGGTTTTAGAGTCCAAACTGGAGCTTTGTCTTTCCGCCGAAATCCTGAGCGAGTTTTACCGGGTTGCCCAATATCCTAAAC
>DMIY01000172.1 GCA_003457075.1 Desulfotomaculum sp.
TTGCCCACCGGATAATACTTAAAATAAATTTTCAGTAGCCGGGCAATATTTTTGTCTAAGCCTGTTTTTCCTTTTCAATCGCCTCTACTATTCATGACCGGATGAGTGTCTGGCGCCTGTTTCTGTTTGACCCAAAGTGTAATACCTTCCGGTACGTGATTTTTTAACGAAATATTTGCTCTAGCGTCGAGACTTACAACCCCAGCAATATTCTTACCCAGTCTTCCACGGCCGCTATGGTGTCCTGTGAAACTTCGCCCAACCGCGCCAACAGTCTTTCCGTTGAAACGGACCGGATGTCTTCGCACTTAACGAAGCTTGTTTCTTTCACCCCGCCCTCCGGCGGGCTTATCTTCACGTGCAGGGGGATATTTTTGTCCTTTGTGGTAACCGGGAGGACCACCACAAGCCCTGCCGGACCGGAATTAAACAGGTCGACCGAAATCACCAGGGCAGGGCGTTTGCCTGCCTGTTCATGTCCGCGGGCAGGGTTGAGATCGATAAGCCAAACCTCCCCGCGCCTCGGCTTCGCTATCATTCGTCACCGTCCATGCCGTCGCCTAAGACCGCGTCCCACTCTTTGCGCTCAGCGACCTCTTCTTCCCATTCACTCCGGTCGTTTCTTAATGCGACATAGGCTTCATTGGCCCTTTCCAGTAGCCACTGCCTGCGATACGCTTCGATAGCCTGGTCAAGAACGACCTGCATCGTTTCGCCCATGCAGCCGGCTATTTCTTTTAATGTTTTCCATGAGTTTGGGTTGATCCTTACGTTTGCCGGCATTTTTAACACACTTCTTTTTTGTTTTTAGTTTACAACAATGTGTACCTATTTGTCAATAAGGGTGTTTACTTAACATAGGTGAAGCATCAAATATTATTAATGGTTCTCCAGAGCTGTGTAGTTTAATCAAGGTTTCCGCCAAAGTTTAATAAATAACGTAAACAGATCAGTCGTTTGCCGGCGGCTTGCCCACCGGATAATACTTAAAGCCAAGCTCCTTAAGCGTTTCGCAGGAGAAAACGTTCCGGCCGTCTACAATGATAGGAAAGTTCATGCTTTCTTTAACTGCGGCCAGATCGAGCTGCACAATTTGGGGCCAGGCGGTGACCACCACCATGGCGTGGGAATCTTGAACACACGGCTCCAGTTCATCAAAAAAGGACACGTTTTCCGAGATCTCCGGGTAGGTGGCCTGGAAGTTATCAGCAGCAAGAGGATCATAGGCCCTGATGCTCGCCCCTTCTTCTTTGAGTTTTTCAATGACTTTTGCGGCAGGAGTGTCCCGCACATCATCCGTGCCGGACTTAAAGGCCAGCCCCAGAACGGCAATCTGCTTGCCCCGGATAACCCAGAGGGCTTTTTGCAGCAGGCCAATCAATCTCTCCGGGCGGGAATTGTTAATTTCCAGGACGCTTTCAAGCAGCTTTGAATCTACCTGGTGTTCCCGGGCAGAACAAATAAAGGCCTGCAAGTCCTTAGGCAGGCAGGAACCGCCAAATCCTGCCCCCGCCTTTAAAAACTCTCCGCCGATGCGCTGGTCTAGACCCATCCCCCGGGCCACCAATTCAACGTCGGCCCCTACGGCCTCGCAAAAATCGGCGACCAGGTTGATAAACGATATTTTTGTGGCCAGGAAGGTATTTGCGGCGTACTTGATGGTTTCGGCCGTGGCCAGGTTGGTGACCAGCTTGGGACAATTAAAACCCTCATAAAGCTCCAGCAAGGCCTGCCGGGCCCTTTCCGACTCTGCGCCAATAACAATCCGGTCGGGGTAGAGAAAATCCTGTACGGCAATCCCTTCCCGCAAAAATTCCGGGTTTGACGCCACTTCTATCTCAACCTGCCTGTTCTTGGCGCCTGCCTGTGCCGCGGCAGACAGGTAAAGATTAACCACCCGCCGCACCCACCGGGTGGTCCCCACCGGCACGGTGCTCTTAACCACCAACAGCCGGTAGCCATCGGCGGTATTTACGATATCTTTAACCACGGATTCAACCTGCGACATGTCCGCGTTCCCGTCGTTTCGGGAAGGGGTCCCAACGCAGAGGAAAATAATCCGGGATACCCTGACGGCTTCTCCAATACTGGCGCTAAACCTTAGCCTTCCGCTTTGGGTATGCTTTGCCAGCAGTTCAGGCAGACCCTTCTCAAAAATGGGGATTTTGCCTTGGGCAAGGGACGATATTTTCTCTGCCTCTCTATCTACGGCCACCACAGGAAATCCTGCCTCGGCAAAACAAACCGCCGAAACCAGGCCAACGTATCCTATGCCAATAACACTAAGCATCTGCAAAACACCCCTGCTTTACAAAGAATCCACTCTCAGGCGCCGGGATGGCAAAATCATACTATGTGTACCAGAATCAGTCCCGGCGCTTCTTTTACTCTTGTTTTTCCTCATCTTAGCGCTTGCTCCTGTTTGGTTTTCTGATTCCAGTTTACACTGGAAATGTCAGGTTGACAATCCTGATTTTTTAGCCCCGGGCGGTCTGCCTGTTCTTCATCGGCCGTTAAGGTATTCCTCCTGGAAAACAAGGATAAAGGATAATGG